>CAYZUN010000041.1:0-17100 GCA_964481625.1 uncultured Sulfurimonas sp. | reverse complement strand
GTCATTAACCGAAGAGTTTATTAAAGATATTTTACATGATTTTAATACGCCTATTTCATCAATGCTAATCAATATGAAAATGATGAAAAAGAGTAATAATGATACTCAGATCATAATAAAAATAGAGCGGATGGAGCAAAATATTAATACACTTTTATCTTTACAACATAACTTGAAAAGCTATATTTTAAACCATGATTTTCAAAATGAAGATATAGAGCTATCAAAGCTCTTAAAAGAACGTGTTCATGCCATACAAAAACTCTATTCAGAAATTCATTATGAAATTGATGTTGAGACAATGAATATTACTGCAAATGAGGATGCATTAATTCGAATTTTTGATAACCTAATGAGTAATGCTGGTAAATATAATAAGCGCCACGGCTTTGTACACATTGGATCTCAAAGAGGTACTATCATTATTCAAGATAGCGGTAAAGGAATTAAAGACCCGTCTAAAGTATTCCAGCGATTTTATAAGGAACAACAGCGTGGTATAGGAATAGGTCTGCATATTGTTAAAAAATTATGTGATGAAATGAAGATTAAAATCGAAGTCTCTTCAGAGGTTGGAAAAGGTACAACGTTTAAGCTTGATATGACTTCATTGCGTAAACGCTAACGTTTTGCTAACAAACTTATTCTATTATTATAGTTATAAATATAATTTTATTTAACGAATAACTATAATATTTAAAAAAGGAGTTGTAATGGTACGGTTAATTATACTAATATTATTAAGTGCTATGACATATAGTGCCAGTGCGATGGACATAGAAGATCAAATTATTAAAATACGCAATGCTAGCGATGATAGTCGTTACAAGCTTGTGAATGAGCTTAAGAGAGAACTCTCGAAACTAAGTCGAAATGAGCGCATAAATGCTATTGTCGCGCTAAAACAGCAAATGGGTTCCGTAGTAAATAAAAAGGGTTCAAATATGTCGGTATTGGCAAGGCGTTGTAATTCTGAGGTTGAGCAGAGTAAGCAAAATGGACAGCATAATATTTTAGAACAATATCCAAATATTGTTTCAGTTGAGAATACGAAACCTGATGTGACGACTCAAGTGACGCCACAACGACCGCATCAGACAATAAAAATTATTAATAATGCCACAATCAATATGCCTAAAAAAGATGCTCCTGTACACATAATAAAGGTGGCAAGTAATACAAGAATGCTCAGTTAATAGAATTTAAATAGTTTATGTGGCGTATTATAATACTATTGCTATTCGTTACAACGGTGCTGTTTTCTTATGAAGATAATGACTTTGATGGTGTAGTTGATGATAAAGATCAATGTCCCAATACTCCTGTGACCAATCTTATTGATCAGTATGGGTGTAGCATTGTTAAAATTATGAATAATGACCCGATAGGGTCTCGTTATGACATAATTTTGGGATATGCGTATGACAGTGCCGATTATGGAATGACCGAAGATCTTAAAACGTTAAGAAATACCTTTCAGACTGATTTTTTTATGGATAATTGGAGTGCTGAGTTTTATACTTCATATTATGTTTCAGATAGTAATGAATCACAAAGCAGTGGAATGAACGACACTACGGTAACCCTCTATTATGGGTATCAAGCACTTCAAGAGAAGAATGTTTTTCTGCGCTTGGGTCTGGGTGCCGTGTTGCCAACGAAAAAAAATAGTTTCAACAAAATGGATTACATTGCATCATTAAACGCTAACTATATTATTAAAAACTATTCACTCTTTCTCGGATATAAATATACGCTTATAGGTGATGAGAACAGTGAGTTTTTTGAGTTTCAAAATACAGAATCACTAAATTTTGGTCTGGGTTATTATATAAAAGCAAATATCTACACAAGTCTCTCTTATTTTAATGAAGATCACTTTGTTAAAGATATTGAGAAGATTAAAAATATCTCATTTTATCTTTTTTACGGCATTAATAATAATTGGTTTGCAACAGGATCATACTCCAAAGGGCTTAGTGATACTACAAGCGATCTCTCTTCAAGTCTTAGAATTGGTTACTACTTTTAGTAATAATACCTTTGATATTTTTTAAAATAATAATGGTATAATCGCTAATATTCAATAAAAGAGAGATATTATGACACTACCTGCCTTAGATATTCCATTGACTTTGCCATTTGAGTTGCCCCTGTTACTGCATTCAGTTGCGGTACATTTTGCAATTGCTCTGCCTGTTATCATTTTATTATTAGAAATTAGTAATTTAATATTTAAAAAAAGGGCATTAAGTGTAACATCATTAATGTTTATGATTTTGCTAGCTGTTGTCTATTTTGCAGCATTTTTTACGGGGAAAGCGGATGGCTCTGAAGCAGGCCCACTATTAAGCATTGCCGGAAAAGATGAACTCAAAGAGCACAAACTTGTTGGAACTTATCTTGTTTATGCGTCTATTGTCCTTATTGCAGTAAAAGCATTTAGTATGTTGGTGGCTCGAGGTTGGGCAAAAGGGCTTTTCTTTTTGATGTTAGTGCTGTTTATTGCTGGCAGTTTAAAGCAGGGTAAAGATGGCGGTGAATTGGTTTATGAATATGGTGCTAATAATAAACTAGTATCAGCTCATGAGGATACCATTGATGACCTTAATGATGCGCTAGAAGAGCTAAAAGAGAAGCTAGAGGTAGCAAAAGAGGTTTCAGGAGCGACCTTAGAGGCAGTAAAAGAGGTTGAAAAGAGTGCTCAAGAAGAATTATCCAAAAGTGGTGTCACAGAAGTGATCAAAGAGGCTAAGCAGAGTGCTCAAGAAAGTTATGATAAAGTTGTAGAAACTACTACAGAGGCGGTAGATGCCGTGACGGAGCAGGTAAAAGAAGCAGTCGATACTGTAAACAAAGCTGTAGATAATATCATTGAGGATGTAAATATAACGGAAGAGAACCTGTCTGCTGAGACAAATGAAATATCGACAGCACCATGGACAAATAATACCATGCAAAGAGGAGCGATTGCAACCCACTAATGGGTAATTAAAGCAAAAAAAAGGCATAATTTCAAAAATTTTTATGCAAGACCTAATGATGGTACGCAATGATAATAATATACAGGAAAATATATAGTGGATACTATAGCAATAAAATATAATAATGGGATTGTTGATTTACAGACAGCTGAAGCTAATGGAATTAGTGGCGATGCCGTTTTTTTAGACAATTCAGCTGATGCACTTGAGGTGCTTCGGCATTCTACAGCGCACCTGATGGCGCAAGCAATAAAATCTCTTTACCCAGATGCCCAGTTCTTCGTAGGTCCTGTAATCAAAGAGGGTTTTTACTATGATTTTAAAGTGAGCGAAGAAATTGGTGAGGGTGATCTAAAGCGTATTGAGAAACAGATGCTCTGGCTTGCCAAAAAGAAGTATGAAATTGAGCGTTATGAAATTAGCATGGAAGAAGCAAAAAAGAAGTTTGCCAATGATCCTTTAAAACTAGCCGTTATGGAGCGTATACCAGATGATAGAGTCTCCATTTACAAACAAGGTGAGTTTGAAGACCTTTGTCGTGGTCCCCATTTGCCATCAGTTAAGTTAATACGATTTTTCAAATTGACAAAAATTGCGGGTGCTTACCTAGGGGGTGACTCTAAAAATGAGATGCTGACACGTATTTACGGCATTGCATTTGCCGATAAAGAGTCACTAAAAAATTATGTGACCATGCTAGCAGAAGCAGAAAAACGGGATCATCGAAAAATTGGTGCACAGATGAAACTTTTTACATTCCGTGAAGAGGTTGGTGCCGGTTTTCCAATCTGGCTACCTGCGGGGGCACGTCTGCGTTCACGCTTAGAAGACTTACTGTTTAAAGCACACCGCAAACGCGGCTATGAGCCGGTAAGAGGGCCTGAGATGCTGCGTTCAGATCTTTGGAAGACATCGGGACATTACCAAAATTATGGCGAAAACATGTATTTCACCAATATTGATGATATTGAGTTTGGTGTAAAGCCGATGAACTGTGTCGGGCATATTAAAGTGTATGAAGATGAGCTCCACTCGTACCGTGACCTGCCAATTAAATATTTTGAATATGGTGTTGTTCACCGTCATGAGATGACAGGTGCTCTGCATGGGCTTTTTCGTGTTCGTGAATTTACACAAGATGATGCCCACATTTTTTGTACTGTTGATCAGATTGAAGAACAGATTATTGAAGTAGTTGACTTTGTTGATCTAATCATGAAAACTTTTGAATTTGATTATAAAATGATGGTCTCAACACGACCTGAAAAAGCAGTAGGAAATGATGAGATCTGGAAGATTTCAACACAAGCATTAAAAAATGCGATGAATTCAAATGACTTGCCTTATGAAATTGATGAGGGAGGCGGTGCATTCTACGGTCCAAAAATTGATATTAAGATTACCGATGCTATTGGACGTGAGTGGCAGTGTGGAACGATTCAGCTAGATTTTAACCTTCCAGAGCGTTTTGAGCTTGAATATAATGGTGAAAATAACGATAAAATCCAACCTGTAATGATTCACCGTGCAATTTTAGGTTCATTTGAGCGTTTTATTGGTATATTAACGGAACACTATGCTGGCGAATTTCCAATGTTTATTGCACCAACGCAAGTTGCAATCGTTCCAATTGCCCAAACACACAATGCGTACGCAAAAGAACTAAGTGATAAACTTATGGATTTTGGAGCTGATTCTGAAGTGTTTAGTAAGAATGAGAGTTTAAATAAACGTATTCGTACGGCAGAAAAGGGTCGGGTTCCTATGATTATTGTCATTGGTGACGAAGAAGTTGAAAAGAGAACTGTTGCGGTGCGTGATCGTCGAACACGAGAGCAATATAACTTAAGTGAATCAGAGTTTTTGGCAATGATTCAAGAAAAAATAAAAGAGGTACATTTTTGAGTAAAAAAGATCAAGTCATCATGAATGATGATATTAGAGTCCCAGAAGTCCGTTGCAATGTTGATGGTGAAGAGCCACTAGGAATTGTTTCTGTAGATGTAGCGATGGATAAAGCTAATGAGTTGGGACTTGATCTTGTTCTCATTGCACCCAATGCAAAACCACCTGTTGCTAAAGTTATGGACTATGGTAAATATAAGTACCAAGAAGAGAAAAAATTAAAAGAACAGCGTAAAAATCAGACAAAAATCGAAATCAAAGAGATTAAACTCTCTGTTAAAATTGCAGACAACGACATTAGCTATAAAGTGAAACATGCTCGTGAATTTCTTGAAGCAGGTAAACTTGTAAAGTTCCGTGTCTTTTTACGTGGACGCGAGATGGCGCACCCAGAAGCAGGTAAAGCAGTTCTTCTCAAAGTTTGGCCAATGGTTGAAGATGTTGGAAATATGGATAAACCGCCTAAATTTGAAGGGCGCTATTTCAATATGCTAGTAACTCCTCTTAAAGACGATAAGAAAAAATAGTCTAAATACACAGTTCTCTTTGTGAGGCTGTACCCTTTTAAATAAAAAATCCAATCTTTAATTGAATTTACATGTAAATTTTGATATAATTCCGAACCTCATTTTCTGAGAATTATACAAAGGAGTCTTACGATGCCTAAAATGAAATCTGTAAAAGGCGCTGTAAAGCGTTTTAAAGTTAAGAAAAATGGTTCTATCAAGCGCGGTACAGCAAACAGAAGCCATATCTTAACAAAACAAGATGCTCAAACTCGTCGCAATCAAAATAAGCCCAAAACGGTAGCAAAAGTTGACGCAAAAAATATTAAAGCTATGATTGCATAGTTTTTAGAGTCAAATCTCCACAGCAAATGTGGGCAAGTCCGTTTAAGACGGCACTTTAATGCTTAAAGCGTTAAGAGTAAAGAAAAAGGAAAGAAATGCCAAGAGTAAAAACAGGCGTCGTCCGTAGACGTCGCCATAAAAAGATTTTAAAGCTAGCAAAAGGTTTCTACAGCGGTAGAAGAAAACATTTCAGAAAAGCAAAAGAGCAGATTGAACGTAGTCTTGTTTATGCTTTCCGTGATAGAAAACAGAAAAAACGTGAATTCCGTAAATTATGGATTATCCGTATTAATGCAGCGTGTCGTCTAAATGATATTAGCTACTCTCGCTTTATCAACGGACTAAAAAAATCTGGCATCGAGCTCGATCGTAAAATTCTTGCTGATATGGCAATGAATGATGCTGCAGCATTTAATGCAGTAGTTGCTCAAGCTAAAGCAGCACTATAATATTTAGAGGGAAACCTCTAAATATTATTCTAATACATACCCTTTATCTTCCAAACATTTTAGACATTCTTCATCAATCTTTGGCGTAGCAGACGCTTCAATCACTTTCATATCATAATAGCGACACTCTCGAAAATCATTTTGAATTAACTCTTCACTATGACCTGCTGGACAGATCATACCGTTAAATGTCATATTTTTAGAACTGCACCCGCTATAAAATAGGGCTAAAACTGATACAAACAGCAGTGTTGTTTTCATTCGTAACTCTTTAAACTATCTTTAAAAAGATATTGATGATCTTGTGGCAGTGCTTCAAAAAGTTTATGTGCTAAATCTTGGATTTCCCAAAGTGCTGCTTTATCACTTCGTAGTGAAATAAAGTTCTGTAGAGCTCGTGCATTACAAGTCCATGTTAGCTCTGTTTTATAGCTCTCAGGAAGACAATATTTTGCTTTATCATTATCAATGCCATTATTAAGCACAAGGCGTAAATTTTCCAGTGCTTTGATGCTCATCTCATTAACAAAATCAATATCAGTCAAGACTAAATATTTTGAGGCACGTGCTATCTCGCTCGTATCAAAAGCTGTTTCATCTTTGAGCTCTTTAAGTGTATAACGGGTACTTTTAACTGAGAGAGATGCCATACGATGACGTGCAAGTTCTTGAAGCAGTGCCCGACTTACCCCTTTAATGTAGAAGTTATAGGTAAGATGCTCCAGTGTCGAAGCATGTTTGAACTTATTCCCAACTCTGTCGATGAGTTCGCGATCTTTATCACCACCATCATCACTTTTATCGAAGCTTTGCCAGCAAGTACGTATAGCATTGGCACAGACAACAAGCGGAGTATAGTGGTTAAGGGTTACTTTCATGGATTATCCTGTTAATATTTGAGTCTATTATAGCAAAATTACTTTGAAGGGAGAGATGAAAAAATAGATGTCAATGTAACAGAGCTATGTTTTGCTCTGTTACATTGAAGCGATTACATCACAAAAACGTTAGGCACAATAAGAGGATACTTTTTCATTTTTCGATAGATATGTTTACGTACGACTTGTCTTAAATCATTTTCCATCGCTTTAGGGTTTTCAATGTGTCCTGATTTGAGATTGAGCATGAAATGTTCTAGTACATCTTCCATCTCTTTAGCAAATGCTTTGTCCTGCTTATCTGCAACGAGACCAAAAGAGGTAACACGAGGTTTAGAGATAAGATGCGAGTCGGCTTCGCTCACTTGTGCCACAATCATGACAATACCCTCATTGGCCATTTTTTGACGATCGATGACAATGTCATCTTCAATTTGGTGATTATTTTGATTGTCAATATACGTTTTACCGGTTTTAACACTTTTAACCTTACGCATAAACTTTGGACCGACTTCAATACAGTCGCCATCTGTCATGAGTAAAATATTACGTTCAGGTATACCACACGCCATGCCTGTCTCTTTATGCTTCATAATGTGGTTGTATTCACCATGAACCGGTAAGAAGAACTTAGGATTGGCAAGACGAAGCAGCAATTTTTGTTCCTCAATACTTGCGTGACCCGATACATGTAAATCACGTTCGCGTGCTACTTTAGCACCGGCACGTTGCAGGTGGTTAAGCATTCCTGAAATTGAACCTTCATTACCAGGAATGGCACGTGAAGATAGAACAATCAGATCCGTTGGTTTAATCTTAATGTGACGGTGCTCACCAATTGACATTCTAAACAGTGCTGAGTTAGGTTCACCTTGAGATCCGGTGGTGACAATAAGTACATCTTTATCATTCATACGACTGACTTCATCGGCATCGACAAAGATGTTTTTAGGGAGTTTAATGTAGTCATACTGCATGGTGACTTCCAGGTTACGCTCCATGGAACGCCCAATCACACACACTTTTCGTTTGTGCTTAATGCCATACTGAATGGCCTGATAAACACGATGTACGTTAGAGCTAAAGGTGGAGAGAATGACGCGCCCTTCCGCCTTGCTGAACATACGATCGAGTGCGGGAGCTACAGCTAACTCACTGGGTGTTATCTCTTTGTTATAGGAGTTAGTAGAGTCCGATAACATACATAACACACCCTTCTCGCCATAAGCGGCAAAGCGGTGCAAGTCAGCGGTGTAGCCATCAACCGGAGTATGGTCAATTTTAAAGTCACCGGTATGAATGACGGTACCCGCAGACGTGGTAATAGCCAGCGATGAAGAGTCTAAAATAGAGTGAGTCATGTGCATCCACTCAATCTCAAAATCATTTCCAATTTTGTAAATTTTACGTTTTTCAACGGGATTAAAATAGCGTCGAAACTCTTTAAGATGGTGCTCATCAAACTTGTTACCAATCATGGCAAGTGGCAGTGGCGTGGCATAAATCGGAAACTGCATCTCTTTGTAGAGATAAGGCATAGCTCCAATGTGGTCCTCGTGCGCATGGGTAATGATAACCGCAATAATCTTTTTTCGAATCTCTCGAACGTAAGAGAAATCTGGTACTAAAATATCGACACCGTGCATCTCATCATCGGGGAAACTCATACCAACATCAACTAAAATCGCCTCTTTTTCTGTCTCAAAAACAGTAATGTTACCACCAATTTCACCCAGACCACCCAGTGGGGTAATGCGAATTTTAGCATTGGAGTTAAGGTCAAGTTTAAAATGCGGGTTGAGGCGGTTCTTGTGTACCTCTTGATTTTTAATAACAAACTCTTTAAGGGTAGCATCTACTGGTGCCGGAGCATTGCGTCGACGGTTTTTATTACCACCTTGTTTGTTGCGGCTTTGCGGGTTACGTGAGCGGTTTCTGGTTTGAGGATTTTTAGTACCCTCTTTATTGTCGCTACTTTTTTGACCTTGAGGTGCCGCCTGTTTTTTTGGCGCATTCGTCTCTTCGGTATTTTTGTTTTCTTCTTGGTTCATCCAAACTCCTTGTTATATCATTGTATAGAGTTGGTGATAGTCATCGGTAGTTATTTGGTGAGGCCGAATTGTAAGAGAGAGCCCGAGTTGTGCAAATGCAGCTTGAACGGCCTCTTTATCATAGCGAGATGTTAAGTTCTTCATCAACGTTTTGCGCGGTTGTGTAAATGCAATTTTCAGCATCTCTTCAAACTCTGCATCACTGCGGTCTCGCTCTTTTTGAATGAGCAATACCGCAGAATCAACTTTGGGCATAGGATCAAATGCAGAAGGGGGAACATCAATAACGATGGAAGCAGTTCCCACACTCTGCGTAATGACTCCTAAGGAACCAAACACTTTTTCGCTAGGCTGTGCCGCAAATTTTTGCGCCACCTCTTTTTGAACCATTACAAGCAAATTTTTACACATTGGATCTGCGAGGGCTTTTAAGATGATAGTTGTACCAATATAATAAGGCAGGTTTGCTACCAAATCATACGGCTCATCTAAAAGTTCACTCTGCCAAGCTTCAAGTACATCGCCACAGTTAATCTGTAGATGCTTGGTTGCGATCTCTTTTGTAAATCTTTTATTCAGGTGCTTGCAAAGGTTCGTATCGACCTCAAAAGCAACTACGCTTCTGACATCAACTAAATAGTTAGTTAAATCACCTAAACCAGGTCCAATTTCGGCAACTTTGTGCTTGGTATTGGGCATCGATTGGATGATCTGATGCAGTACACTCTCATCTTTTAAAAAGTTTTGACCAAACTGTTTTTTAGCTCTATGAGAATTTTGCATTGGGTTATTTTACACAAAAAGTGCTTAAGTGAATATTTGATACTATTTGTGCATTAAAAATTTTTATATTCTTATTATTATTTTACATGTAAAAATAGATGTTAAGTGAATTTCCCTTATACTTGCATTAATAAAAAAGAAAGATGCTGTATGGATTATTTTGCCAAACGAATTATTCCCTGTCTTGATGTAAAAGATGGACGAGTCGTTAAAGGTGTTAACTTTGTAGGACTGCGTGATGCAGGTGACCCGGTCGAAGTTGCCAAGCGTTATAATGAAGAGGGTGCTGATGAGATTACCTTTTTAGATATTGGTGCATCGCATGAAGGGCGTGATACGATAGTTGATATTGTCCAAAAGGTGGCTCGTGAAGTTTTTATTCCGTTGACTGTTGGTGGCGGAATTCGCAAATTAGAAGATATTTATGCTCTTTTACATGTAGGTTGTGACAAAGTAAGTGTTAACTCCGCTGCTATTAAACGCCCGGAGCTGATTAATGAAGGGGCAAAGCGTTTTGGTTCCCAATGTATTGTGGTTGCTATTGATGTGAAGCAGACAGCTGGTCGTTACAATGTTTACCTCAATGGCGGACGTGTTGATACGGGCATTGATGCGGTAGCGTGGGCAAAAGAAGTAGCCGATCGCGGTGCCGGAGAGATTTTGCTAACCTCAATGGATGCAGATGGAACGAAAGCAGGATTTGATATTCCCATTACACAAGAGCTAAGCGAGCTACTTAATATCCCTATTATTGCCAGTGGCGGAGCGGGAACGATGGAGCATATTAAAGAGGTCTTTGAACACGGTGCCGATGCTGCCCTTGCTGCGTCAATTTTTCACTATAAAGAGATTGATATTATGGATTTGAAATATTATTTGCATGACAATGGAATTCCGGTACGCTTATGATTATCTGCGCAGGAAATAATGAAACGTTTAATTTTGCAACGCCAACGGGTGTGGGGCTGATTGAGACGGCAATGAACTTAACACGTCTATGCCTTTTTGATAAACCGGAGTTTCTTCTTTTTGTAGGAAGCGCCGGGAGCTACGGAAAGCATCAAGTTTTTGATATTGTGGAGTCTAAAACCGCATCAAATATTGAACTTGCTTTCCTAGAGAAAAAAGCGTATACGCCGCTAGACAATGTTGTCTCCACCCAGACAAAAAATGAAAAAGATATTATTATCAACTCATCGAATTATATCTCAACTGATTTTGAGTTGTCACAAAAATTTCTTCCTTTGGGTGTTGCGTTAGAAAATATGGAATTTTTTGCAGTACTTAAAATTGCACAGGAGTTTAATATTCCCGCCGGTGGTGTCTTTTGTGTGACAAACTTTTGTAATAAAACTGCACATGAGGATTTTTTAAAAAATCATGAAAAAGCCAAAGAGAAACTCACTTTACATGTAAAACAGAGAATAAAAGAGTTGACCTCATGAAACCGACTATTTTAGATTACACCAAAGAAGAGCTCTCCCAAATTATTAAACCCTCTTTTCGTGCAAAGCAGATTTTCGGATGGCTCTACACACAGTATGCTAATAGTTTTTTTGAGATGAAAAATCTTCCTAAAGCGATGCGTGAAGCGTTGAATGAAAAATATAATATTACACCATTAAAGATTTTAAAAAAAGAGGAGTCACGTGACGGTACGATTAAGTACCTCTTTGAACTTCCCGATGGAAAAACGGTTGAGAGCGTATTGCTTCGAATGAAAGAAGATGCGTTTGATGATGAGGGAAATTTGCTGCATCATGCCAAATATACTGTCTGCGTCTCAACACAAGTGGGTTGCAAGGTAGGGTGTACTTTCTGTTTGACAGCCAAAGGTGGTTTCACCCGAGACCTTACTGCCGGTGAGATTGTGGCTCAAGTGTTAGAGCTTAAAAAAGACAATGATATTGCAGCACAACGACGGTTAAATATTGTCTATATGGGCATGGGGGAACCGTTAGATAATTTAGACAATCTTGCAAAAGCGATTAAAATTTTTGCTGATGATGACGGACTTTGTATTTCACCCAAGCGTCAAACCGTCTCAACCAGTGGCTTGAGTAGTAAAATTGATAAGCTTGGTGAAATGAATTTGGGTGTTCATATTGCTATTTCACTGCACGCGGTAGATGATGAGTTAAGAAGTGAACTCATCCCGATGAATAAAGCATATAATATCGCTTCTATTATTGAAGCTGTGAAGCGCTTTCCAATAGATACACGCAAACGTGTGATGTTTGAATACCTTGTTATTAAAGGTAAAAATGATGATCAGACCTCGGCTAAAAAGCTAGTCAAATTACTGCATGGCATTAAGGCTAAAGTGAATCTGATCTATTTTAATCCTTATGAGGGAACTTTGTATGAGCGACCAAGTAAAAATAGCATGGTAGCGTTTCAAGAGTACTTAATTAATCATGGACTGCTTTGCACGATTCGGGATTCTAAAGGAATTGATATTAGCGCGGCATGTGGGCAGTTAAAAGAGAAAGAAAATTAGGAGATATAGCTATGGGTGTTTTAGAATATGTACAAATTGTTTTTTTAGTAGCAGTTGTATCTGTTGGAATTATTGGCTTCATTCGGGCTGTTAATGATAAAGATGAGTAGTTTTATTAGCAAAAAAAGAGTAAAATAGTGATGAAATAAAATTATAAAAGGAGTTTGGATGCCAGATAAGTGTAAAAAGACCGACTCAGATCGTATAATACGAATTTTTGAATTGTGTGAAGAACATTTTGGTTATGTTCGTTTTGTAGGTGTGAAATACCATGCTCGTATTGGTTGGGTTTCTAAAGTACAATTTGACGATAGTGTCTATTTTGAGAATCTAACGGCTGATGGTGATGATTCAACCGATGCACTTCGCAAGTTGAAAAATAGAGTTAAGAAGATTATTAACCGTTACAATACGGTGTAATAGTTTTGCCGATAGGTATTCTCATGAAAATAGTTCTTACAATATTATTAACATCATCACTCTCTCTTTATGCTTCACCGCACTGGATACAGGTTAGTAGTATTGACAGTAGCAAAAGTATATCGTCGTCTTTTCTAAAAAAAGTAAAAAGTAGTGGTTTTTCGCATAAAATATTTGAGGTAAACGGCAAGAAAAAAGTGCGCTTAGGTGCTTTTAAAAGTCAAAAAGAGGCACTCAACGCACTGCCTAAAATTAGATGTAAAGTTGCATACGACGCTTTTGTTGTTACGAAACCGTTAGCCAAACCTAAGTATATTGCAAAGCAGCAAGTAGTAAAAAAAGAGATGGCAGCAGAAGAAGTAATGATGACAAAATCATTACCTCAAGTTACTGCTATTGAGCCATGTTTATGTATTTATGACCCACATATGTTGCATAAAATGGAGTTAGAAGATGCCATTGCATATTATAAAAACTCCACCTACTACAGTTTTTAAAAATAGCAATTAGAGGTCGAGACAGTCCAAATATTTGTTTAAGCTCTTCTTTATGCCTGCTTGAAGTGATTGAAACAGTTCCTCAGGAGTTTCACCGTTTAATGGGTAGCTCGCCTCAGAGGATGGAATGTAGACATCAAAGAACTCTTCAAACATATTTTTGACGATAGTTGCGCCGTATTTGTCAGTATATGGAAGAATAAAAAAATAATTTTTATCACTATTGACAATAACATCAGAGCCTCGTAATACTTTTTCTAGACTTTGTAAGATAATCTCTTCATCAACTTTTTGAAAATCACAGTACAAAATTGTGAAACTTTCTGCTCTATTGTCGTCAAGTCTATCGGCAACACCTTTAGAAAGCTGGATTAATGAAGGAAAATTATAATACGCAAAATGGACACCAGCCATAAATAGCTCCTGTGATTATTTTAGGGCAGTATACACCCAAATGATTAAAAAAGTTATAAAATTGAGTATTTGCTCGCTTCTTCTCGTATTGCAAAAGGTGACGCTTCAATATCGGTTCCATCTAAGTTGACGGTATAGAGACTATTAGGAGATGTTTTGCAGTAGTTTAAAATAATTTTTACGGCACGATCTTTGTCCTCATTGGTAGCATTGCGTGAAAGCAGCGCATAAGGTCCTGGAATGTTTACAGTTTTGAGATGTAAAAATTTACTATTCTCAATGTTTTGAAGAAATGCATTTTCTTCTTGGTTGCGTCCGACAACCAGTTTTGCTCCATCTTCTAAACGCAGATGGCGGCCAAATTTTAGTACAGGAATATCTTGTACTTCCAAGGTGCCATGCGCTATAAAGTCATGCATTTTTATGGTAAAGTTCTCGTCTGTGAGTAGACATCCACCGCCGGGACTCTCAAAATCTGTGAGGCCAAACTCTTTTGCCAGCTCCATTTGACGATCACGGCTTCTTCCAGAGATGCCTTCAAGCTTTTCTCGATCTACCCAGCCTTTTTCTTCAGCAATAGTTGGAGCTAGTTTTTTCGCTGACATTGGGCGTAACAGAAGGCCCTCGCAGTTACTTAAGTCAAGTACTTTAGCAAGCGCATCAGCATTTTGGCTCATTGGACGCTGTCCTAGCACCTCGCCACTAATGAGAAAACTCGCACCCAAATCATCCATAATACGTTTGGCAACCTCAAACATCTTGGCATGACAGTCAATACATGGGTTGAAATGCTTTCCATAACCGTATTTTGGATCAAAAAGAACACTTTGGAGGTATTCGCTTTGAATATCAATAATTCTTAGTTCTGCCCCGACTTGGTTACACATGTTTTGCATATGTGCGCGACGGTCTCTTGTCGCCCCAAAGCCGGTGTTAATGTTACATGCGATGACGTCAATACCTTGATCGACAATGAGTTTAATGGCCAGCGTCGAATCTAAACCGCCGCTAAAAAGTGAGATTGCTTTCATTAATTATTATCCTTCATACGGGACTAATTCACCCCGTTTTAGTTTTTCTATTTTGTTTCTATATGAGCGAATCAGAAATGATTTTTTATTCAGCGATAACTCTTGTTGGAATTTTACCTTCTTTAGAGCTTTTTCGTAGTGATTTCTTAGAAAAAAGATCAGGTTATCTCTAAGGTGCTCGGCATCTTTGAATGTTGGATTTTTGTCGTCAATGACAATGGACATAATTAAAGGGTCATCAACTTTACCTTGAAGAACAAGTTCAAGCTCCTGAGCATGGTATTGAAGCAGTGAACTGCTAAGCGAATCTACAATTAAATTAACATACTCAGGATTCTCCACAGCCGTCTTAATCAGACTGCGTTCCCATGCGTCAGCATAAGAGCCGATTGGAGTAGCAGTCGTATTTTGTTGGGTCTGTGCAGACATTTTCAGTAGCGATGGCGAGAACCCTAATTTGGAAGAGAAATAGGTTTTATACTCTTCTTGTAAAAGTGCTGAGAGCGTCTTAAGATATCCCACACCCTCATGCATTGCTTTTTCTTTCTCTTTGGGATTGGCAAGATTGTATTGCATTAAGATCTGATCTAGTGAAAATTCAATAAAAGGTTTTGCGGATCTAAAAAGAGTATTAAGTTCTTCGATTTTTCCATTTTTTACCATATCAGCCGGGTCAAGTCCCTCTTCAAATATGACTACGCCGCCGTCAAATCCGGCACTGCTTAAGAGTTTTGCAGCCTTGAGTGCGGCAGCAGTTCCGGCATTGTCACCATCATACGCCATAATAATACGTGGGTCACCTTTTCGCAACAGTGGCAAATGCTCAGGAGTTAGTGCGGTTCCTAGTGTTGCGACGGCATTGTTAAAGCCGGCCTGATGCAGCATGATGACATCAAGATAGCCCTCGGTTATAATCATCTCATTTTTTTTATAGATGGCATCTTTTGCCTGATGGTAGGCGTAGAGCAGGCGTGATTTATTAAAGAGTTTCGTTTGGGGCGAGTTGACATACTTAGCGGCATGTCCGGTGATGGTTCGTCCACCAAATCCAACGGTGGTACCATTAGCGGAGTGGATAGGAAAGGTAATACGTTCAATAAAACGGGCATAGATATTATTCTCGCCACTTCCCACAACTCCAAGTTCAATCGCTTCGTTAATGTTGAACATGTGGCTTTTGAGATAGTTTAAAGTATCGTGTGACGCCGGGGCGTAACCAATACCAAAACGCTCAATGGACGATGCGTAAATACCGCGCTCTACTAAATAACTCTTTGCACTGCTATTTTGTTCGAGCAGCGTTTGGTACCACTCATTAAGGGAATCAATAATTTTAGTATCCGTCTTTTTTTGAGAGCCTTGAGTGTAAGAGAGGGTGTAGTTGCAAGAATCTGCTAATTTTTCTATTGCTTCGGGATAACTAAGCTTGTCGTGTTCCATAACAAACTTAATACTGTCACCGCCGGCACCGCAGCCAAAACAGTGGTAAATTTGTTTTTGCGGACTGACAACAAAACTAGGTGTTTTTTCATCGTGAAACGGGCAGTTGCCTTTAAAGTTGGCACCTGCTTTTCGCAGCTCAATGTAGCCACCAACTACATCAATAATGTCAAGTCGGGCTTTGAGCCCTTCAATGGAATCTGCTGCAATCATAAGAAAAATTATAGCTGAGTTGTACTTTAAAAATTATTTGGCTATAATTCGCATCTAAAAATTTTAACAGAAAGTAGGTGATGTGAATGCCAGGTATTGTACTACGTCATGATGATAACTTTGCTGCCTCTTACCGTCGTTTCAAAAAACAGACAGATCGTAATCTGATTGTTACTGAAGCACGTGCTCGTCGTTTCCACGAAACGGAAACTGAAAAGCGCAAGAAACAGAAAATTTCAGCTCGTAAGAAAATGCTTAAACGTCTTTATATGATGAGACGTTACGAATCACGCCTATAATAATTTGCCTTCGGGCAGATTGTTACTTCTCTTCTTTATTTCATTCAAACCACTTATATAAAACTTCTCTCTATAATTATAAATTAAAATTATAAATCTCCATTTTCTTAATAGATAGGCTAGATACTAACATAACGTTAATTATAGACTAACGCAATCTTAATTCTTGAACGATAACATGCGCATTACAAAATTTATGTAGAACTTGACATAAATAAATATCTAACACACAAAGAAGGATTTAAGTAATGCGTAACAAAACAAATTCACTAATAATGGGGATATTGAGCTTTCTGTTTATTTTAAACAGTTCAATATTTGCAGCAAGCCAATACGAGGAGAGCATCAAAATACCAAAATATAATGCCAATGATAGTACTCATGT
>CAYZUN010000040.1:0-17325 GCA_964481625.1 uncultured Sulfurimonas sp. | reverse complement strand
CAAAAATCTTATTTGAGGAAACTTCCATGTATCATCTTGAGCTCCCATCATGATATTACTCGCTCTACTCACTGATCCAGAGTGACAAGAATCACTAATGAAAATAATTCTGGCTCCCCACGTTCGCTGTCCAAAGATTCCATATAACTCATCATCGGTGAGTATGTTACCTTCAAAAATATCATAGGGACACAGAGCCTCGTCACGTCCATCTGCTTCATCATCATCCTCATCCGGTACCCAAGTGCCATGCCCGGAATAAGTTATGACTGCAATATCATCTTTTGTCGTATCAGCAACAATTTTTGAAATTGCTTCAACCATAGCACTCTTTGTAGCTTCAGCATCAAGAAGTGATGTTGCTTGAAAATCACGTTGTTCAAGTGCCTCCCTCCAATCATTAGCATCATTCACACACCCTGATAAATCGCTATTTGTTCCCGGATAATCATTAATCCCAATATGTAGTGATCGTTTCATTGTTTTTCCTTCTTTTATTTTTTACTATTCAAATATTTCATCACCTCGACCAAGGAAGCTTCTGAACCTAAGGTTTAAAAATCTACTCCTATTTTTCCGAATAACTCAATACCTGATCATCTGTAGGGATGTAAATCTATCAATCAATATCCGGTTCTTTTTCTTTAACCGGACAACAGCGATACTCCTGAGAAAGTTCCAATAATGCAATTTGTTTTGCCAATAAATCATTTTCCAATACTTTACGTGCTAAATCAAGCTCTATCTTTTTTTGTAACGCTGGTTCGCAGGTCTGGCATTCATCTAAGCATCCCTTAACAATAACACCTGGCGTTGTAAGCATCTCTTCTCTTTCCCATGACAACTCTGCTATGATCTTCTCGGTGGGTTTTCCGGTTTTTTGATTGAGTATGCCTTCTGCTGCTAGTTCTTTATCAACCATTTCAAGTGCAATTTTACGAACTTTTTTGTCAATAGGCTCGAAAGCAATTGCCGATGCAGAAAAATTATACGCTTGAGTAATACCCGGAAATCCTACTGTTGATTTTGTCGCCTGAAGACGTTCAACTGCACTGGTACGTGCCATTTTCTCAATTTCAAGACGCTTTGGATTGGTGGCTACAATAGATTGTGACAACACCGTAACCCGACCAGCAGTATCAACAGGAACCCGCTGATGGGCACCCGTAGGAGCTGCAAGATCTTCAACCCTTCGTTCGATCGCTACCAGTTTGAAACGAATTATCTGAAGCTTATTTAATTTGTGAAACAGATATGTCACCGCACTGCATTTATTAGGATTGCTGAATATGCGTGATGCAGATTCATAGTGTGCTTCCGACTCTCCCTCTGCGTGCTTTCTCTGTTCTACTTCACCAATAGAGGTTGCACTTTTTGCTCGTACACCGGCTGCAACAGACATTGATGCAGACTGGGCGTGCATGGACAAACTGCGAGCAAAGTCATATGTTGAACTTGCATCATAGCTGCCACCACCGCCACCGCCACCGATCTTAATAAAGCCTAAATTTAAACTAGCACCCCCACCGCCTTCAGCCCATGACTCTTCATAGGTCGAAGAACCTTCACCACTTTCATTGATGGTTAGATCGCTCATAGCTCTGGACATACCGGCGATAAAGAATGATTCTTCTGACGTTGTTTCATGACGATACGATAAGTTTGATTCACTATCATAAGACCAACGTGTGTGACGGTCACTAGTAAATAACCTTACCTTCTCACCAGGCAGAAGTGTTGTCGAATAAATCGGATCGCCCATCATGACCGATCCGGAGCAACGCTCAAGCGTGAAGTGAAGTACAACTTCTACCCGAACTACCTGCTGTTTAGCATCAACTCGCATTTGAAAAGGCAAAAGATAACGTAAGTTTGTAGTATCACATACAGATCCCTCCTTCACTTCTGGACAACATTCCAATTCCGAAACTTTTTTAGTTTCAACAGTTTTCTCAGCCATAATAACTCCTTTATTTAATTATTTTCATATTTTATTGATAGTAAAGCTATATGAGCACCAGTTTGCATGGACATAATATGAATTTTGACAATTCTCGATTGTTCTCTTCCATGTTCGCAATTTTAATGTATAAGCACATTTTTCAAATTCATCTCCAGAGATTGTCACTTTGAAATCTCCACCATACCAGTAAGGTCTGTCATGTTCCGGATTGGTTGACAAAAGAGTGCTCCGGTATGTACCTTGGACTCCGGTAAGTGTCTGAGCGTAATTCGGTCCTACTAACTCGTTTGGATCTTTTTCCAAAGTTCCGGTTGTCAAAAGATTTTTTATTAGATTTTCTCCCCAGTGAGCATACATATGATAGCCTTGAAGATGACCGTCTGCATCTGAAGCATGAAAATGTATCTCTATGTCGTCATTGTCAGACAAGTCTATGATATCGCAAGGACCGATCAACGTTGTATCTAAAATATTCCCGTAAGTATCTTTTCTTATATGGTATAACTCCTGGAAATCACAATCAGGTTCATAAGTACAAAGATGAATAGTGCCTGGTCCGCAAGGACGATCCTCATTCATGTCGTATATTGGATTATTTGCATTCCTGTTATCGATCCTTACCATTGCGATTTCATCTTGTGAGGTCTGTATATCACAGGTTAGCATTGTGTGCTCATTTTCAAGCTTTTGAGTCGTTTCATTCCACCTGTAACCTACTAATTTTAGTATGTAAAGACCGTCACCTTCAATATCTTTTGAATTCCATCTAAACAATGTATCCAGATCATTCCATAAGTATCCCCAAGTCCATCCAGGAAGTAAAGGATTCTCTTCCTCAGCTTTTTTAAGTGTTTTGTAAACCACTTCTCCATCTACCTCATTAGGCACAAAAGCAACATAGTTCCATTTTGCCGGTGTTGCCGGTGTCACAGGTGCCCAATATTTCCGTCCAAAACCTACAAGATCCTCTTTCGGAATATCTTTAAAAGCTCCGTCATCATATGAATATTGAACCTTAAAGTAGTCAACATCTGAACCTGCACCGAACCGTCCTCTTGTTCTTATTGTCCCGGCAAATGGATGATCTTCTAATCCAGGCTTCAGATATCCTCTTAGATCAGGTGCTCCAATAGCAGGAACAGTAGAGCCGATAGCATCCACATCATAACAATTTATTTTTGTAAACTTCAGGCAATCCCCGACAGGTGGTTCTTCACATAAAGGATTGGTGACAGAACAGGCTTCTTCATTCGCCATGAGCGTTACATTAAGATTTGTTGGAATATTCCATCTAGTCTGAAACGGCCCATCTTCATAAATAATCTTCACATCCTCTTCGCACTCCTGAGTTACTTTAAAGACAATATCAGGCGTACAATCTCTCCATCTAAATGGCCAGCAAGGAATAAAGGAGAGCTGTGGTCTTAGTTTTTCAATAAGAGGCTTCAATGGAGATTCTAATGCTATCGGTGACATTAACCTTTCCCTCATATTTGCGGGATTTTCTGATACGCTCTTCTCGACCATCAGATTTGTTTCTTTTATCTCCTTTTTTTCAAAAGAAAATTCTCTTTCACCTTTCATATTATAAGGTTTGGGAGGAATAGGTCCCGGTATATTTACAACCCTTTCCAGATATTTTTCAAACTCAATAGGAGATTTTATAACTTCCGGTGGAATAGGTCCTATATGCGGTTTAAAAGCTTTTGTTAAATGTTTTAATATATCTGGATCAATTACCCATCTGCGTCTAAAGATCGGCAATCTTAAAAGACAACACCATCTAAACGTCATTTCAAATGTTCCATCAGGATTTGTTGTAGTTGTATCTACCAGATCTCTATGCCACCAAAACCACCAGCAATCAACATCAAAAGCTTCTACTGTTGCACCTGGTACCGGTTCATCACAGTATCCACCATCGCCCAATACTCTTTTTACTACCTTTCCCGTAATAGTAAATGTACGGCAGAGCCATAGCCATCTTTTAAAGATACTTACGGAAATTTCGATTTTCTCTTTTCTAAGATCAGCAACAAATTTTTTAAATATTTTTGGAGGTGCCCAAATCTTCTTAGCATCTATTCCCAAAAATTCTCTCTCTGGCAAATTTGGAGCTACAATGATATAGACACCAGGTGGATTTTCGGAAGGATAATCAAATTCAAGTGTAATAGGAATTTTAGAAAAATCCTCTATCTCTTTAGTATTGATCTCTTCTGAGGTCAATATTTTACCATTTCGCACTGCAGCCACTTTTATAGGTCTTTCCTCTCTATATAGCTCTTTTTCAAGCTCTGGATCTTCTTTGATGTGACTTAAATCAACCACAAGCTTTACTGTATTTTTCATAATATTTTCTCCTTTTCTTGTAAATGAATGTATATAACTGATATTCTTCAGTATTAATCTTCCATTTTTTTACTTTAAGGGGTCAAACCCCCTAGCTCTTACGTTCCTTCTTCTCCCACAGGTTCAAAATCGGCAGTAGCAATCGGTTCAACCTTATTTTTAAGATTTAGAAAAACATATAAAGGTTTTTCTTCTCTTAAAATAGTGATCACATCATTAAACTTTATTATTAGGTAATGAATGGAAGGCTCCGGATAACTCGCATTTTCCGGCAAGGTTACATCATATTTCTCTTTTTCGCATTTGTACTCATATTTTAAAACCCAACGGCATCAATCATTCCACCCTCACAAGCTGTACTATTTACAACAGGAGCATTTTGTAACAATTTACTGAGATTATGTTCTTGGCTAATCTCTCCCGTTAAGTTAATCCACAATTCAATGATCATTCCTCTGTTACACTTAACATTTACTTTCTCACCGGAACCTTCACCAAATGCTTCATCAAATGCATTACGAATCTGTTGTGTAGTAATTGTTTTTTCAATATTATTAGCAAATAGAGTACTGATTTGTGTATCGTTGATTTTGTTTACAAGCTTTAGAGAATCTTTATAATAAATCTCTGCGGAATCACTATAACAGGTTCCATGTTTTATCCATTCATGGCGTTGCAGGTATGAACCTACACCCGGCATTACAATAAGAAGTTCGGAAAAAGTTTCATCAGATAGATTCAAAGGATCCAATTGATTCCAATACTTTTTATGATCGAGTTTCTTATCTTTAGCACTTACATTACAGTAAGTATTATTTCTTGGCTGTGGCCAAAGTCCATGCAGAGCAAGATGCGTGGCATCATAGCGCCCTTCAGTTTGTGTTTCACACTCTATTTTACTCTGATGTGTTTGACAAAATGCCGGCTGCCAACTTATGGCTAGAAGATAACTTTTTTCCTTTGAAGGTTCTTCAACTTGATCAACCTTACAATCGCGTAACAACAAGCCACAATCAATTGGCACCCATTTATTCGCATTCGTTTCTAAGGTATCAATGGTTATCTGATAATGAGTCGCCTCCGGTTTATTTTTGGCGGTAACTTTATAAGCCATACCTTTTGTGAGGGTAAATGGATGTGTTCCTTTTTTAATAGAATGAACCGCTTCACAACTTTTCTGTGTTATAAAATAACCATCAATTTTAATCGATGCATGACTCAATGCAGGTAAAACCATTAATCCTATAATAAAATTAATGATGAATGCATATTTACTACGATTTTCGCTAAACATTCACTCAGCTTCGCCAATAGGTTCTTTTGAAGTTGAAAGAAAACCTCGACTCTGTGCAAAATATATATATACAGGCTTTTCATTACGAAGAATATCTAGTATATTTTGAAACATTGACGTAGGAAGATGCATTCGAATGATACCTGCATTTTCATAATCATTTTCAAAAAACATACCCGGATCATTAAATCTTAAATATGCTCTGGTCTTACCCTTCCCATCATACAAGGCTATTTGTGCACGATTCGTTTGATAACCTTTTGGACTTCCATAACACAAGATATGATAATCTTTAATTTTTGTTGCCATAATACTTTCCTTTTTTTAAATATGTTTTAGGTAAACTTACCTACGCCTAATAACTCATACCAAATAATCATACTTCAAAATAATTTCATACTTGTTGCACTACGGAGAATTGGAGGATGACAGAAGAAGTAAAATAGTAACGTTAACGATATATTAATTTTATTTAAATAGTTTAAAAGATTGTTTTTATTTAATATAATATAGAATAATATTCAATTATAATTCCTGTCGGCGTACATAATTAGAGCAAAAAGAATTGTGTCCCGTCAGTTACATCATCATATAAGGTTGCTTATGAAACATCACTTAGTACGCGTAATATTGCTACTTTTGTTAGCTGTACCCGTTTTACATGCTGAAATGAAACAAAAAAAGATTGTTGTCAGTTCCTTAACTACAGAAATGAGAGCTCAACAAGCACTTGATAAACTTGAAGAGTATTTCTACACATACCCCGATATTATCGCTCTCTTACAAGAAAATAATATTGAACTGACTAGTCGTCCATCTGGAAATTACCACATTGTTGTTATTGAACCATTCTCAGACAAAGAAGCACTCGCTGAAGTCAAAGAGGTTTTAAGCAAACGCTACAATGGTTTTTTTATTAATAGCTACAGTGCACCTACTACAACTGAAACAGTATTATATGCAAATCATACTATTGAAGTAAAAACACCAAACAAACCCAATATTGAAACTGACATTGAAGAGATTAATATTGAAGAGGTAGTCACTGAAAAACCGGCTATTGAGGAGCCCGTTGTTGATATACCTATTGTACCGGAGCCTATTATTGAAGCAGCAACTGTCGAGATACCTGCTACAAACGCAACAATTGTGCAAGAGTCTGTTACCAAAACGGTAACTGCAGAAGAGCCACCTATTAAAGAACCGCTCAGTGCAACAACTATAGAGCCAACGCCTGAACCAACGCCCGAGCCAACGCCCATACAAAAACCTCTCGAAGAAATAGTTGAGGACACCAAGCTAGCTGTCAAAGGTAACAATACTACTGAGAACTCTTTTATAAACCACACTCCATCACAAGAGGCAGAATCTCATGACTCTTTTTTACCGCCTTGGTGGGTTCTTCTCTCAGTTTTAGTGCTTATCCTCACACCAATTAGCAGTTACATTGAAAACCGTAACAAAAGACATTACTATTAAGCAGAGCCTACGGGCTCTTTAAGCCTTCTATTCAAAAATACCTCTAAAACCTATTTTTTATGACAACGGCTACAAAGTCCCATAGTAGTTTTGCTTTGAAGAAGAAAAGGAGTGTTAGAAACATGAGGATTATGGCAGCTTATACAGCTAAGTTCTTTTCCCGGTCGAGAAGGATCTTTAACATCATGCGTTGGATGCATAACTCTTGAAAATGTTCTAACAATATGCCCTCCATCAATTTTATCTTTGTGACAACCCGTACATAACTCCCATACAGGTTTCCTCAAGTAAAAAATATTATTAGACGCATGTGAGTTATGACACTTATTACAACGTCCCGAATCAGCCGGTTCGTGATGAAAACGTTTACTCTTCCACAGTTTCTCTTGTTTGTCATGACATTTAAGACAAACTGGAGCTATTGGGTCAGGAACAGTATATTTAGTTAAATTAGCATCATCGGTATTAAAAGAACCAGTTTTTCCATTATGACATGATGTACACAACCAGTTAACCGATGGAGCATGAGCATGTTTTTCAGCTGTAATCATCATATGACACTCAAAACAGTTTGAATCTGAAACATTCTCAAAAGCAACCCCTTTAACTTCATTAACACTCATATCATGACATTTAGTACATACCTTTTCATTACTCTTTGTATGAAAAAAACTTCGTGTATATAACTCTGGCGGATAACGGTACTCTTTATGTACTTTAGATGTGACAAAAACGCTACGCTCAAGCTGTTCTAGGAGCTCCTCTCCTTTGTAAGCATTAATTGTGAGATTATTTTCTCCTAAATGCAGACTGATATTTTTACAGTAGTGACTACGCTTATTATTAACATTAATATTAAAGGTCTCATTTGCATCTGTATTTATAATAATCAAATCAACAACATCAGTCTGAGGTGCCATAACTAATGATACAAGTCTCTCTTCGTGTATTACTGCCTCTTTAGAAGGATTAAAAATCTGAAGTACCGATTCTTTAGACCCAAAAAGTGATGTTGAAAAAAGTCCTATTAAGAGTAAAACAATGGTTAAACGAAAATATATTTTCATCGTATCTCTTTCTTAGTTTTCTCTTTAAGGAAAAACTTCCGACTTGATGCATGGGGCGTATGACAATCAATACAACGCTTTCCTTTACTTGTTCCTTCGCAAGCTGAACCTTTACGCTGTGCTTGAATATGCTTCTCCCTGTGACACCCTATACAGATCTGATTCGATGGTTTACGTACAAACATACTATAAGGAGTTGAGTGTGAATTATGACACTTATTGCAACGACCGGAATCAAGAGGTTCATGTCGATATCTATAGCTTTTCCAAAGTTTAAAGTTTTCTTTATGACATTTGAAACAGAGTGTATTAACCGGCTCAGGTACAAGATACTTTGAACGTCCTTTATCTTTAGCATTATCGCTGCCAACCTCTCCATTATGACACGCGGTACAGAGCCAATTAACTGCTGGAGCATGAGCATATTTCTCTTTGGTTAATTTATTATGACACTGATAACAGTTTGATTCCGTTACATCAATAAAAGCAATACCTTCTTTTTCATTAACGCTCATATCATGACATGTTTTACATTCTATTTCATTTGCATTCGTATGAAAAAAATGTTTCTGATAAATTATAGGTGGATATTTGTATTCATGATGCACTTGAGATGTCACATAAAGTTGTCGACTTTGCTCATCAACTAAAGCTTCATCTTTGTAAGATCGTACCTTTATCTTATTTTCACCTAATTTCAGTAAAATAGTTCGACAATAGATTGTTTTAGAACTGTTAACATCAAAATATTTGCGATCTGCGGATGTAATAATTTCAATTTTATTCACATCTTCTGACTTAACACGCATAACGACACTAAGTGTCAGTTCGTGATGCAGCTTATTTTCTTGGGGAGAGATAATGGTTACCAGTTGTTCTTGTGCTAATATGCTTACACAACTGATATATAGAAATAGTATAACAGCTAAGAGTGACTGAGTCACTCTCATCTACCAATTCCTTTTGGATCAATACGGTCATACTCAAATTTTTTGTGGCATGCCGGAGCACATGATCCGCCATTGTCTGTATCAATGAATCGCAACGGAAACTTAATACCGTTAAAGTCCGTATAGTCACGAATCAGATGATTGTATTTCGAGGCATGTTCATCATGACATGCACGACAACTTCTACCTTTTCTATCATTTACATGTAAATAGTGTAAATTAACATCACCGTCACGGAAGCTCGTAATATTATGGTCATTCGAGCCAATAAACTGCATAGTGACCTTCTTTTGCTCATGACATTTAAAACAGAAGAACTCTTTATTGTCAAAGTTGTCATAGAAATTTTTCGTAAATGATTTTTTCAAAATACTAAAATTATTCGATCCATGAGGATCATGACATGCGACACAACCACCCTCTTTAGCCACATCTTTAATCGGCTTATGCCAGTTTGGATTCTCCTTCAAATGCTTTTTCATATTTAAAAGCATACCGCCATCTTCATCCGATTTAACTTCTTTGTCATGACATGTCAAACACGTAGAGACCTGATCTTTTTTCAGTAACATTTTATGCTTAGTTGCATGAGGATCATGACACTCTAAGCAACGTTTTTTACTATTGTTGACACCACCGTGTTTATATTTTGAATGAGTGACTTTATCTGCAATATCATCATGACAATCAAGACAAAGATCCATTTTAGCATCAAAATTAAGAAGCATTTCATGATCTGCCGTGTGTGCATCATGACATTCCAAACAATTTTTCTTAACAATTGGTTCATGTTTAACAGACTGTTTCATGTTAATAAATTGTTTTTCTGCCTTGCCTTTAAAGGTACTTTTTCGATCATGACACTTCATACAAAGCTCATTAACTGAATCAGCTTTTAAAAGCTTCTTAGTATTTGACTGATGCGGATCATGACAGTCCATACATTTACCATCTTTAACCGGACGGTGGTCAAACTTTTTCGTATAGCGTGTTTTATGACACTGATAGCAGATATCTTTAATATTTTTTCGAATTAATGCGCCGGGCTTATTGGGTCTAGCAATATGGCATATCTGACATGCACCCATTTTAAATGGTTCATGAAGATACTGCTTCAACGGTTTAAATTTTTCCGGAAGATCTTTTAGATCCATAAGCTTTGCTTTTTTAGCACGTACTACATTGTGTGTTGGCTTCTCTTCTTCTCTGATTTCATCAGGTTGAATTTCTACTGGAGCAATTCGAGGTATTTCCTCTTTTTTCTTGTCAATTGAACTCTTCATCTCTGAAGCGATCTTAGTGATGTTAAGCTCTTGAAGTTCTAGAGCGGTAAGCTCAATATTACTGTAATCATGGCCGGCATGTTGAAGATTATAAGCTATTTTACTCATAATACTTCCAAAACGGCTAAGTTTTTCTGCAACACCGTAGGTCTGGAAAAAGTAAACTCCCCCTCCAAGCAGTAATAGCAGAATCAACCATTTAATTACATTTTTCTTCATTTTGTCACCTTCATCACTTAGACACTATTGGTACTTATTGAAATTCGCCCACTGGACACTCTTCTTCGGTTACCTTCTCACGAACTAACTTTTCTCGATCGGCGTGGTGAGGACTGTGACATTTATTACAGTCATATGAAGCCATAAGATCACTTATCTCTTCTACCGGTTCATGACACTTATAACAGAGTTGCGCAACTGTACGTGTTACAATAGCGGCTGGTTTTGAGCGCTTTGGTGCATGACAAACATTACATGCTCCCATACTAAATGGTGGATGTCCATACTCTTTAAGCGGTACAAACGCCTTTGGCAACTCACTTATAGCCACTTTGTTACTACTACCCGTATTTGCTTTTATATAATCAACAGTCATCTCGTCCAATGAACGCGGATCACCATGTGATGCATTAGCAAGACTCGTCGCAATTTGACCCATAATAGTTCCAAGCCGTGCAAACTTTTCACCGGCACCATTAACTGCTAATACAATAATTAGAATAACAACTAAACCCGCAGCAATTGCTACTTTTATATGTTTTTTTTCCATCATCATCCTCCTTAGTGTTGACCGTTTTCATCAATAAATTCTACTTCATCAGGTGGAGGTGGAAGATGCTTTTCAAGCTCGTAATGACCAACATGTTTATGACAATCAACACATTTAGCGAGCTCTTTACCTTCATCTCCTTCAACCACTAGCTTTTTAGCAAAGTACGCTTTATGCGCAATAAATGCTTTTTCATTTGGTCGTGTTCCAAGAAGAAGATTTTCATGACAATGTAAACATCCACTATCATAGACCCAATTACGACGTTCTTCACGGCGCTCATGCCAGTCAATTTTTGATGTATCATGCGTACTTTCAACCCATACATCCCACATTCCGGTTTTGACTTTTTGAATCATATAACCCATTGTCGACTCATGTGGAAGATGACAATCGGCGCATGTTGCCATGATCCCACTATCACCAAAACCGCCATGAACGCTGTTTCGATACGCTTCTGCCATCGGTTCCATTGAATGACATGAGCCACAAAAGTTTACATCTGATGTATGCTTAACTGCTATAACTGTAATAAACGATGTTGCCAAACCAATAACAACACCAGCAATAATAATTGCAATTATTACCCCTAAACCAAGGGAAAATTTCTTTTTTGAGCCCTTATTTGGTGTACTACTTCCTAGTTCCATGAAAATATCCTTCCTTTTTTGCCAAATAGGCATTTTTCATAAAAAGAATATACACAGTTTTTTAAACATTCTTCATTAAATTACAATAAACATAAAAAAAAAAACTAATTTATTATATTAATGTGTTGTTTCTACAATATATACACATTTTTAATTAATAAAATCTAATAATTCTTCATTGTATTTTCAATAGAGAGTTTCCCCAAATAAGATAGCTAACGTATATGATATCACTTAATCTAAAAGTAATATTATAATAAATATAAGTAAATATTTTATTATAGTTTGAAATAATTTCTTTTAATAGTACTGCTAAGTAATTTCATCTATATTTACATGTAAATTAAGTAATATTGAAATGCTAAACAGCTACATCATCATAAAACATAACGCTAATGCCATACTCTTCATGTGGAACGACATATTTGCGGTACTCATTTCCATTTTTACTGTGTAGAACCGCAGTGAAACAGCCATTAGTAAGAAGTGCTCTTACTTCACGCTCTCCAATGCCTCGTTTTCCGTATCTTAAAAGTGAGTTACCCCAAATGCGGTATGTACAGCTTCCTACAGACTCGAAACATTCTCCATCTTCAGTGTGGTATCTTGTATTTGAGCAGGTGTAGACTTTAGTATTTTGACCTCGAACAAGCTTTTTTTCCATTGTGACATAGCCATCTTTACAATAAGGACATTTCCCAAGCATTTTAAGCTCCTTTGGTAATTTGTTCAATTGTATGGCAAAATAAAATATTACATGTAAAATATGTCAAAATGACATATTTATGTTAAATTATTTACATTATGTCAACATAATCGAGTTTTTCAAGCTCCTCTAAAATTTTGCCATCAACTCTAATTGCCGACACTAAGACCACATTTTGTAGTTTTGAGACAATAATGAGCTTCAGAGGTCGACGTCCAGGAAAACGGCGAATAAGTCGGTAGAGATCTTCTAGCATCTCGGTGTTTTTGTTAAGATGAATAGAGAGCGTTAGTGGTTCAGGTGGCAGTTCTGCGACCACCGTTTTAACTTTTTTAGACTCTTTTTTTACCTCTTTAAGGGTAAAAATTTTAAGTACACTAATACGCGTAAACATCTCTGTATGGGTAATCTTCACCTTAAACGCTACGGGCTCATCTAAGTCCATCTCTTCAAGCTGTTCTAGCTTATCACTAAAGAGCATCATCTCAATATTTCCGTGAAAGTCCATGAGGTTTAGAATTCCAAAAGCATTACCCTTTTTAGAGATTTTCTTAGTAATATCTTCTACTTTTCCAATGAAAATAGCGGTAGAACCATCACCAATATTTTCAATATCACTTGAAAGCGTATAGTTTAGAGCATCAATGTCCTCACGGTAATCATCAAGCGGATGACCCGATACATAAAAACCTAAGGTCTCTTTTTCAAACTCTAAAATCTCTTTAAGACCGTACTCTTGTGCATTTTTTAGCTCTAATGCAACCGTAGTCACTTCAGCGTCATCACCAAAAAGACTTCCAACGGCATTTTTTCGAGCACTTGAAGCATTTTTAGCGGTCTCAATAATGCTCTCAATCTGCTCTAAAACCGCGCGACGTGAGAATGGGAAGGCATCAAATCCACCCGATTTACAGACACTCTCTAGCACACGTTTATTGACCTTTTGAGGTTCAATGCGATTCACAAAGTCTTGCATGTCAGTAAAAATACCCTCTTCACGTACCTCTAAAATAGATTCAACCGCAGCACTACCAACCCCTTTAATGGCACCCAATCCAAAAAGAATAGAACTCTGTCCATCTTCTACAACAGGAGCAAATTCTAAATGCGATTTGTTAATGTCTGGCGGTGAAAGCGTAATGCCCATGCGTTTAACTTCATCAATATACTTAACAATTTTATCGGTGTTATCTCGCTCTGAAGTAAGCAGTGCTGACATAAACTCTTCGGGGTAATAGACCCTAAGCCATGCTGTCTGAAAAGTAATCATTGCGTAAGCTGCTGAGTGCGATTTGTTAAAACCGTAACCTGCAAATTTCTCAATAAGGTCGAAGAGTTTTGAAGCTTTGTCATAGTCATAGCCCTGCCCTTTTGCCCCTTCAGAGAACTCTGCATTGTAAACTGCCATATCTTTTTTCTTACCCATAGCACGACGAATAATGTCTGAGTAACCCAAAGAAAATCCACCAATAGTCTGAACAATCTGCATAACCTGTTCTTGGTACACGATGACCCCATAGGTCGGTTTTAAAATATCTTCCATGCTCTCAAAAGTGTACTCAATGGTTTCACGACCGTGTTTTCGTTCAATGAAACTATCAAGCATTCCTGATTCCATAGGACCTGGACGGTAGAGTGCTAAGACCGCAATGAGGTCTTCAAAGTTATCGGGTTTAAGACGTTTGTTTAGGTCTTGCATTCCCGAGCTCTCAATTTGAAACATTCCTACTGTATCACCGTGCCCAATGGTCTCGTAGACTTTTGGGTCATCTTCATCGGTCTTGTGCCAGTCAACATCAACATCATGAATTTTTTTAATGAGTTTAATGGCATTTTGAATAACATCTAAAGTTTTAAGACCAAGGAAGTCAAACTTAATGAGGTCAATATCTTCTAAATAGTTCAGTGAGTACTGCGTTACAAAAGGCTGGTCATCACCACTTGGTTTGTAAATTGGAGTTTTATGCCACAGCTCTTCATTTGAAATTACCACACCAGCGGCGTGCATTCCTGCATTTCGTTTTAAACCCTCAAGCTTTTTAGCAAACTCCCAAACGCGTGCCGCTTGGGCATCTTCTTCAATTAACTCTTGAATCTTTGGCTCTTTTTGAAAAGCACCGGGTTGCAATTCCCCTTTTTTCATCTTTCCATTTAGGGTAATTCCGAGTTCATCAGGAATGAGTTTTGCCATTTTGTCAGCTTGGCTTAGTGGCATGTCAAGAACCCGTGCCACATCTCGAATGACCCCTTTAGCCAAGAGCGAACCAAAGGTAATAATCTGCGCGACCTGATTTCGTCCATATTTCTTAACCACATACTCAATAATCTCACCACGGCGCGCCTGCATAAAGTCCATATCAATATCGGGCATGCTCACACGTTCAGGGTTTAAAAAACGCTCAAAAAGCAGGTCGTACTTCATGGGGTCAATATCGGTAATTTCTAAAGAGTACGCAACCAAGCTACCCGCAGCAGAACCCCGTCCCGGTCCTACGGCAATATCCATCTCTTTAGCTACTTTTACAAAGTCCCATACAATGAGCATGTACCCTGGGAATTTCATGGAGTTAATAATATCCATCTCAAAAACAAGTCGTTTTTCATACTCTTCATGTTGCTCTTGCGGTACATGTTTCAAACGCTCTTTTAAACCGATTTTACAGCGGTAAATGAAGTACTCAATGTCATTTTTCGTCGCACCGCTAAACCACTTTTTTTTGTCCTCTTCACTCGCATCTTCAGGTAATGGAGCATCATCTTCATGCTCAATTGTGAGACCTTCTTGTGCCGCATACTCTTGAGTAAATTTAAAATCTGGCGGAATTGGATTTCCCAACTCTAGCTCAACATTACACTTATCTACAATCTCTTGCGTATGAACCAAAGCTTCAGGAATGTCGGCAAAAAGTCGTGCCATCTCCTCAGGTGATTTAACATAAAACTCATGCACTGAGTGACGCATACGATTGGGGTCATCATAGAGTTTATTCATCCCAATGCACATAAAGGCTTCGTGGTACTGAGCATCACCAGCGAAAGTGTAGTGCGTGTCGTTGGTAGCGACTATTTTAATGCCCGTCTCTTGAGCAATACGCAAAATGCTGTTATCAATGTAATGCTGGTCAGGAATACCGTGACGCATAATCTCTAGGTAAAAATCATCACCAAATATTTCTTTGTACTCTAAAGCAACACGCTTAGCTTCATCGTACCCACCTGCCCCATTTCTAACATTACGCTCATTCTTTAAGTTGAGGTGCCAGTTCACTTCGCCTTGCAGACATGCCGAGGTACAGATGATGCCTTCAGAATTATTTCGTAGTAGCTCTTTATTAATTCGCGGGAAGTAGTAAAAACCATCAATGTAAGATTGAGATGAAAGATACATAAGGTTTTTGTAACCCGCCATATTTTTAGCAAAAAGGCAGACATGGAAACGCTGTTTTGTACTTTTGTCGTTAAGCATTTCTCCATTATGAATGTACCCTTCCATCCCAAGAATAGGCTTAATTCCTGCTGCTTTCATCTGCTGATAAAAGTCAATTGCCCCAAACATATTTCCGTGGTCGGTCATGGCAACCGAGGTCATACCAAGCTCTTTGATGCGCTCTACTAAGTTAGAGATTTTGTTAGCACCGTCAAGCAGTGAGTACTCTGTGTGCAGATGTAAATGGGTAAAGGGTTGTACGCTCATAATAGACCTCAAAAATTAGTAGTTGCATTATAATGAGATAGAGTTAGAGTTAGCTTTTGGAATTTACATGTAAAATAATTGTGGGTGTAAATACATGTAATTTTAAAAGTCTAAAGGGCTTACTATTTTACTTTTATTCATTTCTGAAACGACATGGGTATAAATCATTGTTGTTTCAACAGATTTATGCCCTAATAGTTCTTGAATACTTCGTAAGTCTATTCCAGCCTGTAGCAGATGAGTAGCATAAGAGTGCCTAAAAATATGTGAAGTTACTCTTTTAAAAACATTAGCTTTTTGTGATGCAATTTTTATATTTCTGCCCAAAGTTTTAGGATGAATATGATGTCTTCTGATAATTTCACTTCTTGGGTCTTTTGAGACTTTAGTCATTGGAAAAAGGTATTGCCATTTTGTTTCACTTTTTGATTTAGGATATTTTTTTTCTAATACATAGGGTAAAAAAACGGTTCCATACCCCTCTAACAAATCTTTTTTATGGATTTCACAAACTATTTCTACTTGTGCAATTAACCTCTGTTTTAATTTTAAAGGCAATGGGACAGCTCTATCTTTTAATGATTTACTATCCCAAACATAAACTTTATCAAACCCCATATCAATATCTTTAACTCTAAGACTTAACACTTCACTCATACGAAGTCCACATCCATACATCAATGACACAACAAGGTTATAGATACCATTTATATTCTCAATGACTTTCTTAACTTCATCTTTAGTCAAAACAGCTGGAATATGTTTACGTTCTTGCGCTCGTAAAGCTTGAATGTTCTCATTACTCAAATCAACTCCTAAAACTTCTTTATACAAAAATAATATTGCAGAAAATGCCTGATTTTGAGTTGTTGGTGACACCTTGTTTTCAACAGCCAAGTAAGTCAAAAATTGTTCTATCTCCATTTTTCCCATTTCAATAGGATGCTTTTTATTATGAAAAAAAATGTAACGTTTTATCCAATGCACATAAGTCTTTTCAGTAGAAATACTATAATGTTTAAATCTAATTTTGTCACGAACAATATCTAAGAGTTTCTTTTTAATCTCCATAATTTCAACCTTTGGCTTAAGGGACATTATGTCCTTTTAATGGATTA
>CAYZUN010000039.1:0-17666 GCA_964481625.1 uncultured Sulfurimonas sp. | reverse complement strand
TAGTCAGGTTGATTGACTATGACTTTAATACCGTAAGCTTAACGGTATTACGGGACCGGTGAATGTGGTATTGATCAAATTACTATTTTTGACCCGTCAAACTATAGTGTTAAAATTGCAGCAGAAGTAAAAGACTTTGACCCCACAACGGTAATGCCCCCTAGAGAGGTTAAAAAGGCAGACCGTTTTATTCACTTTGGTCTTAAAGCGGCCGAGGAAGCAATGGGAGATGCTAACTTTGGTGACGATGTTGATATGGAGCGTTTTGGTATCAGTGCGGCATCAGGAATTGGTGGACTTCCGGCTATTGAGAAAAACTCAATTATCTTAGAGACTCGTGGACCGCGACGTATCTCTCCGTTTTTTATTCCATCATCTTTAGTCAATATGTTAGGTGGTTTTGTCTCAATTGAACATGGACTAAAAGGTCCTAATCTCTCTGCAGTAACAGCATGTGCTGCAGGAACACACTCCGTTTCTGAAGCGGTTAAAACCATTATATGTAATGGTGCTGAACGCATGTTGGTTGTTGCTGCTGAGTCAGCAATAACGGGTGTTGGTATTGGTGGATTTGCTGCAATGAAAGCACTTTCAACTCGTAATGATGACCCAAAACATGCATCACGCCCATTCGATACAGATCGTGATGGATTTGTTATGGGTGAAGGCGGTGCAGCATTAGTACTTGAAGAGTATGAATGCGCAGTGGCTCGTGGTGCAAATATTTACGGTGAAGTGATAGGTTTTGGTGAGAGTGGTGATGCTAACCATATTACTACTCCAAGCTTAGATGGACCTGCACGTGCAATGAAAGCAGCCTATAAAATGGCAGGTGAGCCAAAAGTTGATTATATAAACGCGCATGGAACCAGTACTCCAATTAATGATAAAAACGAAACGGCAGCTATTAAAAAGCTTTTTGACGGTAAAGAGAATTGTCCGCCAATAAGTTCTATTAAAGGGCAGGTTGGTCACTGTCTTGGAGCTGCTGGCGGTATTGAAGCAGTAGTATGTCTTATGGCAATGCGTGATGGTATTATCCCTCCGACTATTAATTATGAGATTCCTGATGAGAACTGTGATTTAGATGTGATTCCAAATGTTGCACGTAAAGCAGAGCTAGACGTTGTAATGAGTAACTCTTTTGGTTTTGGCGGAACCAACGGCGTTTTAATTTTCAAAAAAATCTAACACTAAAAGGTAAAATCATGGCGACGTATTTAGATTTTGAAGAGAAAATACGAGTTATTCAAGAAGATATTGTATCTGCTGAGGTTCGTCATGATGCTCAGGCTGTAGAGATCTTACAAAAAGATCTTGAAAAAGAGGTCAGTAAAACCTATAAAAATCTCTCTCCTTATCAGGAACTACAGCTTGCACGTCATCTAGATCGTCCCTATGCAAAAGATTATATTAATCTTCTTTTAGATGATGCTTATGAAATTCATGGCGATCGGCATTTTAGAGATGATCCAGCTATTATGTGTGTTATGGGTTATCTCCGCGGTGAAAAAGTTATGGTTATCGGTGAGCAAAAAGGGCGTGGTACGACAAATAAGATTAAGCGTAATTTTGGTATGCCCAATCCTGAAGGGTATCGAAAAGCACTGCGTGCAGCTGAGTTAGCCAATAAGTTTAATATTCCTATTTTAATGCTTATTGACACTCCTGGTGCTTACCCTGGTATTGGTGCAGAGGAGCGTAATCAGAGTGAAGCGATTGCTAGAAACTTGCTGAAGCTTGCCTCTATCGATACGATTACAATTTCAATTGTAATTGGAGAAGGTGGAAGTGGCGGTGCACTAGCTATTGGCGTTGCCGATAAGTTAGCGATGATGCGTTACTCTGTTTTTAGTGTTATCTCACCGGAGGGCTGTTCTGCTATTTTATGGAATGATCCAGGTAAAGTTGAAGCAGCAACCAAAGCACTTAAGATCACAAGTAGCGATCTTAAAGAGATGAATCTAATTGATGATATCATTAATGAACCGATTATCGGTGCGCATCGTAATAGAGAAGGTGCAGCAGAAGCGATAGCGAACTATTTTGTTGATATGCTTAGTGAAATGCGTACTATGAGTAAAGAGGAGCGTCTGCAAAAACGTTACGATAAACTTATTTCAGTCGGAGCATATAGCGAAGATAAACCTGTGGAAGAAGAGAGTTAATCTTCTTCTTTTCGTGCTATAACTTCTGGGTCGAACTTTGGCCGTTTTAACCGTGAAGCCTCTTTGGAAAATCGTATAAGATCTTCTGCACTAAGAATATTTTTGGGAATAAATTGCAGCGTCTTCTTAAAGAGTTTTGTTGCTGTCATGGCATCGGAGAGTGCCCGATGATGGGTTGCTTCACCATAAAGATCAAGCTGCCTATTGAGATATTCCAATCCATAGCGGTATGCACTAATAGTACGTTCAGCCAGGTCAATAGTGCAAAGACTTCGATTCATCAAAGATTCTAATCCAATACGCTGCATCATCTCCGAAATAAAACCATAATCAAATTTGACATCATGAGCTACAAAAATAGCATCGCCTAGAAATGTACGAAACTCTTGCATAACGACTTTTAAATCAGGTGCATCTTGGGTATTTTCAACATTGATTCCAGTGATTTCGCTAATATGCGATGAGATATTATTACATTTTACTAAACTCTCATAGGTGTCAATAATGGTTCTGTTTTTGACTTTAACTGCACCTATTTCTATAACTTGATGTTTACTTGGACGCGAACCATTGGTTTCAATATCGACAATACAAAATGTGGCATCATCTAAATCACAAAAAGCTGTTGCATAATAGTGACGGCCTTTATGTTCAATGAATTGAATGCCTTGTGCTTTTAAAATTTCAAATGTTTGATCGTAAGGTTCGTTAAGCAAGGAGAGAAAATTACTCGAAGCAATGCCTCTTTTTGAGAGTGCATAATCGGTTTTTCTCTCAAAAGCATTCAAGAGCGAGCCTCTTTAATAAAGTTAATGACTTTTTGAGAGTCTTTTTTACCTTTTGAAGCTTCAACACCGCTACTGACATCCACACCATAAAAACCATAAGGTTTGAGTGAAGCGACATTGTTGCTATCTAATCCACCGGCTAAAATAATCTTAGAACAATCAATGTTTTCAAACCACTCAATATTGAGACGTTTTCCTGCTCCGCCATAACTTTGACAATAGGCATCAATGAGACGATATTCATCACTGTATTTTAATATATCTGCTTGATTTTTGGCTCTTATAACACGTAAAAAAGGTACTTCAAGGGCATCATAAAGAGCATCATCAGCATCAAAATGAATTTGTGCTAACGTTATCTTTGCTTTTTTACATGTAGAATTGATAGTTGTCGCATCAACATTGACAAACAGGGCTACTTTTTCAACAAAAGGGGGAAGCTTTTTAATAATGGCAGCAGCGTCATCAATAGTAATATAGCGCGGTGATTTTTCATAAAAGATAAAACCTATGGCATCAGCACCTGCATCAATGGCATTAAGGGCATCTCTTAAGTTGGTGATGCCACAGATTTTGCTTCTCATACGTGCAGATTATCGATTGCAGTTTTCATGTTCTCATGCTTAAATACATAACTGCCGGCTACACAGACATCAACACCGGCATCACGTAGCATTCCAATATTTTGATCATTCACGCCACCATCAATTTCAATTAGACACTCTGGATTGATTTTGTTGCGCAGTGTACTCAGGCGTTTAATTTTTTCAACAACATTAGGAATAAAACTCTGTCCGCCAAAACCAGGATTGACACTCATTACAAGTACCATATCAAGATCTTCTAATAGATATTCAATTGTTTCAGGAGGGGTGTGCGGATTGAGTACAATTGCCGGACGTATTCCTAAGGATCGAATCTTTTGAATAAGGCGATGGGGATGTTTCTCTTCTTCAATGTGAAATGAGATAAACTCAGGTTTGAGTGGTGCGAAAAGTTCGACAAAAAAAGTATTGTTTTGTACCATAAGGTGAATATCTAATGGTTTGGTAGCTGCCGCAGCTATAGCAGAAACAACAACGGGTCCAATAGTTAAATTGGGTACGAAATGCCCATCCATCACATCAACATGAACGAGATCGCAACCATTGTTACAAATACGCTTGACATCTCTTTCTAAGTTACCAAAATCTGCAGAGAGTACGCTTGGAGCTACCAACATCATAATGCCTTGAATTTTTTTCATATTCTATCTAAAACTTAGCGTGTTAAAAAGAAGATAAACTCATCATTGTCAAATTTAAGATCAACTTGAACTCCTTTTTTTCCTTCTATGACTTCAAGCAGCGCCTCCACATTGGTATAGGTTCGCGGCAGGGTAATACTAACATTGATATTTTGCTCACAAAGCAGTGATTTGAGTCTCCCTCCAATAATGTTGACAAATTCTGCGAGGGCATCGAGGATTTCTTCTTCTGAGTCAGTCTCTTCACCAATAAGCAATTCACACGTTTTTTTAGCGATACTGCGTGGGAATGAGAGTGCTAACATTCCGTCAATATCACCATAAAAACCAATAGAACTTGCAATATGATCGGTGCTGTTTTTGACTTTAATATCTTGAACGCTTGCGCCTTCTTTAGATGCTTTAGCATTGGTCATCATCTCAATAGTAGAGACTGTGGCATCAATAAAACGGGGCAGTTCATTGACGAGTACTTTATTTAATGCACGCTTGTTTTTAACGGCTGCTGCACTGCTACCGCCCAACTCGTCAAGAAGCTCCTTATCTTCTAAAATATCTTCTAGCTTGTCAAAGAACATAATGCCTGAGTCTTCCAAATCCATTTTAAAAGATTCCGGAGTCTTTTCAAATGTAAGCCCGACAAAACAGATGGTTGCATTATATTCAGCACCGGAAGATGCAAGTTTAGAGAAGAAATTAAAGGCGTGAATGTTCATTGAGACCACTTTGTAAGCATCAAAAATAAAGAGTCTGAAACCGACATTTAGAGAGTTATTGTGGTACGCAATATTGAAGCTGTCTGTAATCTCAGCATCTAAGTAATTTGAGATGGAGTAGATAATGGCATTCCCTCGTACTCGCGTGGCAATTTTTTGCCCAAATAGACCTAAAAAAGTGTCTTCGACAATGACATCATAAGCATCGGGATTCTGTTTTTTCTCCTCAAACTCTTTTTTACTCTGTGCAATAACAGGATTGTGCCCATTATCAAAGAGTTCTATGGCTATGGACGAACGTTGCGATGCTTCCGGGTTATAAACGAGTACCTTTTTTGACGCTTCTTTATTTGTCGATGCGAAGAGCATAGCAATTTTTTGTGTCCGAAAAAGAGAAAAGTTAAGATCATCTCCATAAAATTTTGAAATGGCCTGATATTTTTTTGTATCATAATCGCAAAATCCAATGACAATATGTAGTTTGGCCCGAATTTTAGCAAGCAATTTGACAAAGACATCCAGACCGTTTCTATTAAAAAAGATCACTTTTTTTAAGGAGATAAGTAGCATATCAATATCTAACTTTTCAGTAGCTTGGACGTCTTCAATACTCAGCAGCAAAGGAACATTTGTTCCATCTAAAAAACCTTGCGGGTGAAATATTCCGATTCTATTTTTGACAACTGCTCTCATTGAATCTCCATCGTTTCCATAAATACTTCATAAATTTCTTGGACGTACTCAACTTGAAATTCTAAAAACTCGTTGAGTCCTGCTTCAATATTAGCTCCTTGAGAAAACTCATAAAATAGTAGCAAGTGCATCCATTTTCCAAGATTTTCAATCTGCTCATTATCATTTGACTTGACGCCTGATGCACAATGGATAATTTGTGCAATTTCTACAGGCATATCCCATTTTTTGGAAATAAGGGCACAAATGTCAAAGAGATCCATACTGCACAAACGTTTTAAAATAGTGTTGTAGTCAATATCTTTTACTGAGCGCAGCAGGGAGACCTCTTCTTTATGGTCTTTAAAAAGTGCTTCACAAACAATAATACTAGCCGGCAGCAGTGTAATAGCACTTTCAATATCTTTATTATCAATATTTTTGGATTTTAGTATTATTTTCCATTTTTGATTAAGCTGGGCTTGCAGTTCATAAAAAAGTGACTCATTGAATTTAAATAGTTCCCATTTTGATGGGCTAAGAAGTGTTAACATATAGTTGTAAAGAACCTGCTGTGCACCAGAGGTTCCTAAAATTCCAAAAATCTGTGAAAGGTCACTTACCTCATTTTTAAAGCCATAGATGGGTTTATTTACTAAAGTTTTTAAATATACATGTAAGGCTTTATCTTCTTCGGCACACTTTGCTGCCTTGGTAAGCTCACCTTGATGTATAAATGCCAAGGTCTGTTTGAGTACGGCAGGAGTAGGTGGAATCTGTGCAATATACTCTTTAATATTGTCAATTTTAACCATAATTATTAAATCCAGTTCAAGTTTGTAGTAATTCTATCTTTATTCATATAAAGTAATGTTTAAATAGAACTTTGATAGAATAGTTCAATTAAAATTGAAAAAGAGTACTTGAGGTTAGTTAAGTTTTACTTTTGTTTGAGTTAGGTATAATTCGCCACAAATTTTTACGCAAGGAGCCCAATATGGCAAGAAGATGTGCTATTAGTGGTAAAGGCCCAATGAGCGGAAACAATGTTTCTCATGCGAAAAATAGAACTAAGAGACGTTTTTTACCAAATCTTAGAACTGTTCGCATTATGTTAGAAGATGGAACTACTAAGAAAATTAAAATTGCAGCTTCAGAACTTCGCACATTGAAAAAAAACTCGTAACCACCTAAGGTTATACATTTGAAGAATCTGATTAGAAAGATTCGTAGAACACTTCATTGGGAGTCCGCTCCCAAACCCGACCCCTCTCTATTACCTGATTTATATAGCCATTTACGCGCATTTCGATTACCGCTCGTACTCACCGTAGTTATGATGTTTATCGGAACATTTGGTTATGTACTTATTGATGATTTTACCCTTATGGATGCAATTTATCAAACTGGTATTACTTTTACTACCGTTGGTTTTGGAGAGATGGCACCTATTTCAGATGCCGGACGTATTTTCACAATTACGCTTATTATCGCCGGATTTGCCACATTCTCTATGGCAATTGGTATTATGGTAACAGAGCTTAATCGTGGTAATATTGTAAAAGTACTAAAGGAGCGTCAAATGTTGTACCAAATAGCGCGTTTAAAAAACCATTTTGTTGTCTGTTACCATAATGACTATACCATTGAAGTAACGAAACAGCTTCGAGCTAATCATCTTCCTTTTGTTGTGATTGATCCACGAGAGGATATGGAGGAAATTTCCAAAAAGTATAGATATCCTTACTTTTTACAAGCTGAGCCTCATACCGAAAAGGCGATGTTAAAAGCACACCTGAGTTCAGCGAAAGGTCTCATTACTATTTCAGATTCAATTTCAGACAATATTGCATTGATTGCATCGGTACGGCTTTTTGAAAAAGAGCATTTCTTACCACAACCTTATTATGTCATAAGCTCAGCAGAGCACATGAGTGATATTGAAAAGCTTAAAAAATTAGGTGCCGATACGGTTGTCTCCCCTACAAAACTGATGGCACAGCGTGTGAGTGCGATGGCAGCGCGTCCCGATATGGAAAATCTCTTAGAAGAGTTTTTATATCGTAGTGATACACCACTGGATATGGAAGAACTTTTTGTGCCAAAATTTAGTTGGATGGTGCTTAAAAAACTTAAAGAGACCCACTTAAGAGAGATTGCCAATGTCTCTGTAGTGGGTGTTACAAAAAAAGATGGTAAGTTTATAGCCATGCCAAAAGGGGATGTTTTGGTTACAAGCGAGTCAAGACTTTTAGTTATCGGAACCCATGATGGAATTAATATGACTAAAAACTTGATTCGATTACGAAAAAAACCACAAGAGTTGAGTTATGTATAAAATTGAAACCGTAGAGGGCGGTGTGTGTGCCGCTAATGGATTTTATGCTGATGGTGTGAGAGCAGGGTTGAAACCTGATGGTGCAAATGATGTGGCATTTATCTATTCAGATAGCTTATGTGAGATAGCATCGGTTTTTACAACCAATAAGATGACAGCAGCTCCTATTCAACACTTTAGACGCTATGGTACATTTAAAAGTAATTTTATTGTAATCAATTCAAAAAATGCCAATGCAATGACAGGTGATGTTGGAATTGAAGATATTGATGAGGTCTTGAGTGTAGCTACAATGCGTTTTAGTGAGATTCATAATCCTATTATAAGCTCTACCGGTGTTATTGGCGTGCGTATTCCCAAAGAGAAACTTAAAGTTGGCATTAAAAAATTCAACTTGCATGTTAAAAATTCCAATGCGGCATCAACGGCAATTATGACTACTGACAGTTTTGCGAAACAAATTGCACTCAAAGTTACTTTAGATGATGGTAGCTCATTTAGTATTGGTGCAATTGCTAAAGGTGCGGGAATGATTAATCCTGCGATGGCAACGATGCTCTGTTTTATTACCACTGATGCTGATTGTAGTGCGGAGCTTATGCAAAATATTCTTGATGATGTGACAACACGTACCTTTAATGCCATTAGTGTTGATGGTGACACCTCAACAAATGACACCGTTTTGCTACTTTCAAATCAAAAAAGCGGCAGTTACAATGAAGTGGCTTTTAAAGAAGCGCTAGAGCAGGTAATGCTCTGCTTGGCAAAACTGATGGTTCAAGACGGTGAGGGCGCAACCAAACTTGTCACCTACTCTATTCGTGGCGCAGTGAGTGATGCTGAAGCAAAAATTGCAGCAAAAGCACTGAGCAATTCACTGTTAATGAAAACGGCACTTTTTGGAGAAGATCCAAATTGGGGTCGTGTGGCATCGACTATTGGGGCTAGCGGTATAGCATGCGATGAACAGACGCTTAGTATCTCATTTAATGATGTCTGTGTATATGACAAAGGAACGATCTATTTTGATGAAGCAATGGAAAAACGCGCTTCAGAAGTGATGAAACTCGATGCGTTTAGTATTACATGTAATATTGGATTAGGTGAGGGTAGCTTTATAGCGTATGGTTGTGATTTAGGGTACGAATATGTCAAGATTAATGCTGACTATCGTACCTAGATGATTCAGGCACAGAAATTTACCTTTGAATATGACAGAGTAGAAGATCGGCTCAAAATGCTGGTTAACTATGATTCAGTCAATTCACGAATTGATTTTTTTATTACACGTGCGATGCTTTTTCGTCTGATTCCTGTTATTGAGCAAATTTTAATTAAAGCCGAGGTAAATGCCTTAAAAGAAGCTCCAAAAGTACATCGAGAAAATATACATGTAAACTCTAAAGGCATTCGTTTAGCACCAGAGCAAAAAACGGATACCAGTACCATGAAGCTTTTAGATCAAAAGCATATTTTTCTTCTTGGCAAAGTTGATTTTCAATTTAATCCTAAAAATAGTAGTGTCACTATGATTCTTTCAGCTGAAAATGAACCAAAATGCAGTGCAAGACTCACCTCTGAAAATTTTTCTCAAGTGATGAATGCTATGATTGGTGCAGTACCTCACACAAGTTGGGGCATAGCCTCTAATATTTTAGCAATATAAGAGATCTCTCAAAGCAAAGTTTTACCCCACAGAAGATACAATTCCATTACTAATTTAGCATAAGGAAAATAGTATGCGTGGATACAAGATTTTCGCAGGAAGTTCGAGTAGAGAATTTGCAGCTGAGGTGTGCAAAAGTCTGGATGTACCGTTATCAAAAGCAGAGATAAAACGTTTTAGTGATGGTGAGACCAGTGTAAAAATTAGTGAGAGTGTTCGTGGGCGCGATGTCTTTATTATTCAATCAACGGGATCACCGTCAAATGACAATTTAATGGAGTTACTCATAATGACTGATGCCCTGCGTCGCTCAAGTGCCAGTTCCATTACTGCCGTAGTTCCCTATTTTGGTTATGCTAGACAAGATAGAAAAGCAGCGCCTCGTGTTCCCATTACAGCGCGATTGGTTGCTAATATGTATGAGACAGCAGGGATTGATCGTGTGGTGACTATGGATCTTCATGCAGGTCAAATTCAAGGTTTCTTCGACATTCCTGTAGATAATCTCTATGGTGCTATTGCCTTTCAAGACTACATTACCTCTAAAAACCTACCCAACCCTATTATTGCGAGTCCTGACATTGGCGGGGTAGCACGAGCACGTTATTTTGCAAAAAATTTAGGTTTGGAGATGGTAATTGTCGATAAACGTCGTGAAAAAGCCAATGAGTCTGAGGTCATGAACATTATTGGTGATGTTGAAGGCAAAGATGTCATTATGATTGATGATATGGTCGATACTGCGGGGACTATGGTCAAAGCAGCTGCGGCACTCAAGGCTAAAGGGGCAATGTCGGTTATGGCGTGTGCTACTCATGCGGTACTGAGTGGAAAAGCATATGATAACCTCTCTAAAGGGGATCTTGATGAACTCATTACTACCAATACACTTGTAAGTCAGCCAAATGAATTTATTAAAGTGCTTAGTGTAGCACCCCTGTTTGCTGAAGTCATTCGTCGTGTTTATCACAACGAAAGCGTTAATAGTCTGTTTAGCTAATGAAAAATATTCGTAACTTCTCAATCATTGCTCATATTGATCACGGCAAGAGTACCTTAGCCGATCGTATTATTCAAGAGTGCGGCTCGGTGAGTGACCGTGAAATGGGTACTCAGATGATGGATACCATGGACATTGAACAAGAGCGCGGTATTACTATTAAAGCGCAGAGTGTTCGTCTGGATTACGTTAAAGATGGCGAGCACTACACCCTAAACCTAATTGACACTCCGGGTCATGTCGATTTTAGTTATGAGGTGAGTAAGTCACTCGCTTCAAGTGATGGTGCGCTGCTTATTGTTGATGCGGCGCAAGGCGTTGAAGCACAGACCATTGCTAATGTTTACTTGGCACTTGACAATGACTTAGAACTTCTGCCTGTTATTAATAAAATTGACCTGCCCGCAGCAGAACCTGAACGTGTTGCAGAAGAGATTGAAACCACTATTGGCATTGATGCAACTGATGCTCTGATGGTCTCTGCAAAATCGGGTATTGGAATTCGTGAACTGCTTGATGCTATTGTTGATCGTATCCCTGCACCTATGGGCGACCCTAATGCGACAACAAAAGCGATTATTTACGACTCATGGTTTGATCCTTATTTAGGGGCACTTGCTCTTGTTCGTGTTTTTGACGGGGAGATCAAAAAAGGTCAAAATGTGATGCTTATGAGTAATAAAGAGCAGCATCAAGTCCTTGATTTAATGTACCCGCACCCACTTCACCGTCAAAAAACGCCATCTATTAAAAGTGGCGAGATTGGTATTGTGGTTCTTGGTCTTAAAGAAGTTGCTGTCGTTAACGTTGGCGATACCATTACCGATGCTAAAAATCCTACAACTGAGCCCGTGGGTGAATATGAGCCGGCAAAACCTTTTGTATTTGCTGGAATCTACCCAATTGATACGGATCGGTTTGAAGAGCTTCGGGATGCCTTAGATAAGTTACGACTTAATGATAGCTCTTTAAGTTATGAGCCTGAAACCTCTGTTGCTTTAGGTTTTGGCTTTCGTGTCGGTTTTTTAGGAATGCTTCATATGGAAGTGATTAAAGAGCGACTTGAGCGTGAATTTAACCTTGACTTGATTGCTACGGCACCTTCGGTTGTCTATCATGTCTATCTTAATGACGGCAGTATGGTTGAGGTGCAAAATCCATCACAGCTTCCCGATGGAACCTATATTGATCGTATTGAAGAGCCTTATGTAAGAGCAACGGTGATTACGCCGACAGAGTATCTTGGAAATATTATGAATCTCTTAGTTGGCAAGCGTGGTATTCAAGAGAAAATGGACTACATGAATGAAGATCGAGTTTTGCTTGAATATGCGTTACCAATGAATGAGATTGTTGTCGATTTTTACGACACACTCAAGTCCATCTCAAAAGGGTATGCAAGTTTTGATTATGAGCCGACAAGTTTTAGAGAAGGTGACCTTGTTAAACTTGATTTGAAGATAGCAGGTGACGTGGTTGATGCATTGAGTATTATTGTACCGCGAACATCATCACTTTCACGAGGACGTGCATTGGTTAAAAACATGAAAGAAATAGTCCCTCGCCAACTCTTTGAAGTGGCAATTCAAGCGTCACTTGGCAATAAAGTCATTGCTCGTGAAACCGTTAAATCCATGGGTAAAAATGTTACGGCTAAATGTTATGGCGGGGATATTACTCGTAAACGTAAACTGCTTGAGAAACAAAAAGCCGGTAAAAAACGCATGAAGTCTATTGGAAAAGTACAACTGCCTCAAGAGGCATTTATGTCAGTTCTAAAAATGGATTAATATGCGCTGCATGATATGTGAAACACTCTCCCTTTCACATATCTGTAACCGCTGTCAAAATGAACACCTTACACCCTCACTCTACACAAGAAAAATTGCTTCAAATATTCCTGTCTACTCCTTCTATAAATATAGCGATATTGAAGATTTACTACACACAAAACATACGCCGCTTGGATTTTATATCTACTCCATTTTAGCCCGTATTGCTTTTAAAAAGTTCTCAGACAATTTTAGTTTTGAGATGCCTGTGGCATCATGCAGTATTGATGATCATACCCGAAGCGGTTATTCGCATACTGCCATATTAAACAGGGCATTGCAAAGTAATACGATTCGACCTTTGTATTCAAAAATACGTGCTAAAAACCGACTCACCTATTCCGGAAAAAGTTACGAATTTCGATTGAATAATCCAAGAAAATTTAGCTTTTTACATGTAAAAGAGAATGATATTATACTCGTTGATGACATTATTACTACCGGAGCAACACTGAGCGAAGCTTCTAACGTCATTCAATCATCGGGTAAAAACTTACTGTTTTGTTTAACGCTTTCTTGTGTTGAAGCAGAATAAGGTATTTAAGAGGTGGGAATATTGATGCTAAAACAGACGCCGCCATCTTTATTGTGGTGGGTGAGTTTTCCGTGATGATGCTCTTCAATAATCATTTTAGACATATAAAGCCCTAATCCCGTTCCATTTTTTTTGCTTTTTGTTGAGAAATAAGGATCGTATATCTGATCATGAATACTTTCATCAATCCCACCGCCGTTATCACATATCTCAATATTAATACCATCTGGAGTGTCAGAAGTTGAGATAATAAGCGTGGCATTTTTTGTTGCATACTCTTTATAGTTATCTTGAGCATTCTTGATGAGATTTAAAAAGACTTGAAGCAGTTCATTTTCATACATTTGTATACTTTTTTTGGAGTTGAACTTTTTTATTAGGGTGATATTGTCAGTGGTTAATGCGCTTTCAATAATTTTTAATGTCTTTTCAAGGGTATCATTAACTAAAAAAGTTGTAGAAATCTTTTCGCTCTTGTAGAAGTTTCTAAAGTCATCAATTGTATTGCTAAGTGTTAGTATATAGGTTTCAATTTGTTCAAAGTTATCATTTAAGTAGCGTTTGTATGCTTCTTGTTCGTCTGTTTTACTAAGGTCAAATTTATTGAGAGCGCTTTTAAGTTTAACACTAACAACAGTAGATGAGATAGCTGCTAGGGGCTGTCGCCATTGGTGTGCAATCATACTGATCATTTCACCAAGTTGAGCTAAACGTGACTGCTGCATCATTACTTGATCTTTTTTTCGGAGTTCATTAACAGCCTCAGAGACTTTTATTTCTAGTAAGCGATTGAGTACTTCAAGTTCATTTTGCAATTGCTCAAGTTCAGAATTTTTCTTTTTTAGTAGCGACTGCCTGTAAAGAAAAATGGCTAAAATTAGAGTCATAACACTCATTAGCTGAATTATAAAAGTGTAATTAGTTTTTTCAATGGTATTGACGGCAAGCCAGCGTTGATAGACGGCTTGTTTTTCATCTAATGTAATTGAGCGTAATGCTTTATTTAAAATTGCAAGAAGCACGGGGTTGTTCCTAGCAACTCCAATGCTCATTTTCACAATTGGTGATTCTAGTTTGAGGGCAATTTTAAGATCGCCAATGTAAGATTGTTGAATAGCATAAGAGAGAAAACGATAGGGTCCTAAAAAGCCATCGATCTCTCCATCACGTAATTTATTAAAAGCAACTTTAGGGTTGACAATTTTAATCAAATCAATATTGGGATAACGCTGTTGAATAACAGAAGCTAAATATTCCAATCCTGAGACAATAGCAATTTTTTTATTTTTCATATCCGATAGGTTATTAATATAGGGACTATTAATGGTGTTAACCATAGCAATATGATCTTGTAGGTATTGCAAAGTAGGCTCTGTAAGAGGATGAGATGTCTTATGGGAGCTTAAATGAGGAACTAGCTTACAGCGATTATTTTTAATATAGATAGCCGCATCAGTTCTATTTTTAATAGGAATAAAGTTAAAAAGCAGTCCGGTTTTTTGGGTTAATAGATTAAAAAAATTGATTGAAATTCCGCTAAAGTGGTTCTCTTCTTCAAGTGTATAGGGTGGAAAGTCTAAATCCATACAGACATTAACTATTTTAGTCTTATTAATATATGCTATTTCACTGTTACTAAATTTGATTTTATTTTTAAAAAAGAGAATATCATTAACTGAAATATCTTCTTTGTGCAGATGCATCACTTTATAAATATCAAAAATATTTTGAAGTTTATTTTGCTCAATATTACCTAGAGTAATACCATCTTTATAGGCTAGTTCTTTTAATATATCTGCTTCAAATTTTAATGCGTCGAGGCTTTTTTTTTGAGAGTTATAGTGTTCAAAAATATGTTTAGCGCTCTCATCAATATGTGAAAAGGCATATTCCCAGCCCTTTAAAGATGCTTTTAAAAAACGGTCAGTTCTTTCTGGATGATTGTACGCTTCTGTTTCACTCGTAAAGAGAAGATCACCATAAAAATCAAAGCCATACTTTTTTGGGTCAAAAATAGTATAGTCGTAACCTCTTTTTTCTAGAGTATACGGTTCATTAGAAAGGTAGGAGACCATTAGATCGGTATGTCCATCAATAAGATCATCTAAGTTAAGTGAATGTTGCTGTACCAGCATGTCCGAAAATGATATACCGTGAGAGGCCAACATTGCTTGCATGGCTGCGGTAGAGGTAGTGTCAGGAAGAGACATCAGTCGTTTCCCTTTGAAATCACTTGTAGAGTTAAGATCATCTCTTTTTAAGCTAATCAAGATGAGCGGGGATGATTGAAAGATAGCTGCAAGCAGTGTGATTTTAGCACCGGCAGACTTGTCTATAAGCAGGGTTGATCGACCGGTTCCGTAGGTCGCATTATTATTAATAACTTCATCTACAGGTGTGATGCTATTGTTATAGGGCTTAATGGTGACATCAAGACCGACAGCTTTGTAAAAGCCTTTCTCTTTTGCCATATAGTACCCGGCAAACTGGAACTGATCAAGCCATTGAAGTTGCAGTGAGACCTCTTCAAGACTCTCTTGAGCATTTAGAGATTCAATAAAAAATAGAGCAATAAAGAGTGAAAAAAAATATTGTTTATAACATATCACTATTAATTTTGTACCCCTCTGCATAGATATTTTCGATTAAAGCAGTTGGAATTTTTTTTCGCAACCGTTTAATAAGTGACTTGAGTGAATTGATATTGAGTTGCTCTTCAGTATCACTGTTGATAAACTCATAGATCTCAGTGGCTTTAAATGTTGTCATCGTATCTGAAAAGAGTAAGTATAAGAGGTGTTTTTCATTTTTAGTGAGCTTAATCTCTTTATTATGATGAAGCATGCATTTAGCATTGTGACACCATGTGTAATTTTCTTTTAGGGGTATTTTATTATCTTCACTGTTGCTGCTGTTTTCAAGAGAAACACAGACGGCATGCATTTTATTGAGCATCTCTTGTGTCGTGAATGGCTTTTGAATAAAACTGTCAACTCCTAAATTAATCAATTGAATTAGGTAATCACTGTCATTATGTGCAGAGATAACAATGATACTTTGATCTTTTTTGAGCTGATAGAGTTCGGAAGTTAATGCAATGCCATCCATGCTTGGCATCATAATATCGGTAATGACAATATCATAATAACGACGGTTTTCATTATAGTAGTTTCGATACTTTAATAGTGCTTCGCATCCATCTGCAGCAGTATCAACTAGTGCAAACAACTCTTTAAACATAATTTCAGCACTCTGACGTAAAATTGAGTCATCTTCAACAAAAAGAATACTTTTATTAGAACTAATTTTGTATAGTTCTTCAGGTTTCACCATTAAAATAACTCCACTCTTATTCTTTATACAATAATACAATATTTTTGGTTAAAAACAAAATAAATTATAGTTGATATAATATGACTCAAGTTAATTAAGTAAAATTAGTAAGACTTTACTTGACAGTAAATGACTCAATTGGTATAATACATTTAGATTTCAGAAAAGGAGTCCATTTAATTGATGTCTAACGAAGAAAAAAATGAACAACTCGAAGAGGAATTAGAAGTTGCCCAGGAGGCAATGGAAGAGGACTTAGAAGCAGTTGATAATGAAATTGAGCTATTAAAAGCTGAAGTGTTGGTGATGCAAGATAAATATGCTCGCGTTCATGCAGATTTTGACAATATTAAGAAGCGCTTAGAGCGTGAGAAGTATCAAGCACTTGAGTATGCGCAGGAAAAATTTGCTAAAGATATGATTCCTGTTATTGATTCACTTGAAGGTGCGATTGCTGCAACTAAAGTAGAAGCAGAGGCAGAGCAACTTTTAGAGAAACTAGAAGAGGGTGTTAAACTAACCATGAAACAGTTTCTTAGTGTGTTTGAAAAACATGGAATCGTTCAAGTAAATGAAGATGAACCTTTTGATCCAAACATTCACCACGCAGTACAAAAGATGGATTCTGTTGATCATGAAAGCGGTGAAATTATAAACACCTTTCAAAAAGGTTACAAATATAAAGAGCGAACATTGCGTGATGCAATGGTTATAATCGCAAATTAAATTAATAAAAAAGGAAATAAAATCTTATGAGTAAAGTAATTGGAATAGATTTAGGAACAACAAATTCATGTGTAGCAGTTTATGAGGGCGGTGAAGCGAAAATCATCCCTAATAAAGAGGGTAAAAATACTACGCCTTCAGTAGTAGCATTTACAGACAAAGGCGAGACTCTTGTAGGAGATCCTGCAAAACGTCAAGCAATTACAAACCCGGAAAAAACGATTTATTCAGTAAAACGTATTATGGGTCTTATGATGGACGAAGAGAACGCTAAAGAGGCGCATGACAAAGTAACGTATAACATTGTAGATAAAAACGGTATGGCAGCGATTGATGTTGCAGGAACGGTTTATACACCTCAAGAGATTTCTGCAAAAATTCTTTCAAAATTAAAAGAAGATGCAGAAGCATATGTTGGTCAACCCATAACAGACGCGGTAATTACAGTGCCGGCATACTTTAATGATGCACAACGTAAAGCAACTAAAGAGGCTGGTGTTATTGCAGGACTTAATGTACTACGTATTATTAATGAGCCGACAGCGTCTGCTTTAGCTTATGGTTTAGAGAATAAATCTGATGAAAATGTTCTTGTTTATGACCTTGGTGGTGGAACATTTGATGTTACAACACTAGAAATTAGTGA
>CAYZUN010000038.1:0-18495 GCA_964481625.1 uncultured Sulfurimonas sp. | reverse complement strand
AAAATCACCTCAGAATTCACGGATCAACTCTCCGATAAGATTATGCGCAATCGAACTAAAATTGTCGCCCTTGTCAAAGAGCGTTTCATTAAACTTCAAGAGACTTACGATAGACGCTATACGCTTTTGTTTGAACGGATTATCCGTTATGTTGCCGATTTGGATGTTGCAGTGAGTTCATCAAAAGTGGCACAGAATTATAACTATGCCAAACCAATGATTGTTGATGTAAACGCCGATGAAAATTTTATGCAGATTATGGCGTTGCGTCATCCACTTATTGAGATACAAGAGTCACAAGGTCTCTACATACCCAATGACATTGTAATGGGAAATCGTGACTATATGGATCTGCCTTATCCTGAAACTGTAATGCTTGATGTGAGTGTTCATGATGGTCATGATATTCACGGGGTACTGCTTTACGGAATTAACTCCAGCGGTAAATCATCACTCATGAAGAGCATCGGTATTGCAACACTGTTGGCACAATCAGGTTTTTATGTACCGGCATCGGTAATGAAATTTTCACTTTTTGAGTCAATTTTTACACGAATTGTCTCACGAGACAACCTTGCAAAAGGACTCTCTACCTTTGCCGTTGAGATGATGGAACTCAAAAATATTTTTAATCGTGCCGGTACAAAATCACTGATTTTAGGTGATGAGATCAGTCACGGTACTGAGACACTCTCTGGAGTTTCGATTGTAGCGAGTGCCATTATGAAGCTCTCAAAATTGCGCTCACTTTTTCTTTTTGCAACGCATCTGCATCAACTCTCTTCAATGCAAGAGATAAAATGGCTCAACAATGTAGTCAATTTGCATCTAAGTGTTGAATATGATGAGCTAAAAGATCAACTCCTGTTTAATCGCATACTTCAAAGTGGCAGCGGCAGTAGCGTTTACGGTTTAGAGTTTGCAAAATCATTGCATATGGACAGTGAATTTTTAGAGAGTGCCAATACCATTCGAAAACGTCTCTCTAATGATTTTAATGAGTTGGAGCTTTTAGTGAAAAAGCGTACGAGTAAGTACAATAAAGACCTTTATGTTACCAAATGTATTATTTGTGGTAATATTGCCCAGGATGTCCATCATATTGCCTCTCAGTCGCGTGCATCGGAGCGAGGTTTTATAGACCATTACCATCAAGACAACAAAAGTAACTTAATACCGCTTTGTAAAGAGCACCATAAAGCAATTCATGATGGAAAAATAAAGGTCAAAGGGTTTATAATGACCTCTAATGGATTACAGTTAGATTATGAGAAACAACTCAAAGGAGAGTAAATGAAAAAATTGTTATTAGGGTCACTTTTTATAATATTACTACTAGGCGGGTGTACTCAAGAGACGCAAAATGTTATTGGGCGTTCCATACAAAACTGGACAGGAACCAATGGGGTGCTTGATATTTATGCCGGAGATAAACTGGTAAAGCGTTTTATTAAAGTTGATAAATTAACGACGGCACGAGGCACTACAGACGATATGGCTAGACCGTACCGTTTTGGATACGGTATTGACGATAAGAACTTCAATCTTATTGCAGATAAAGGCGAGAAAAAAGTTTATTTTGAAATGAGTGATTACTCGACATCGTATATTTTTTATGAAAATTCAAATTAAGGTTTGAGAAAAATGGATGTTATAACACTCTTTAAAACGTTAATTGAGATGAAGAGTGAAACACCTGATGATGGTGGTGCTTTAGATTTTATTGCCCAGTATCTTAGTGATTTCAAAGCCATTCGTATTGATAAAAATGAGGTGACAAACCTTTTTCTTTACAAAACATTTGGAGAGGGTGAACACCTCTGTTTTGCAGGTCATGTTGATGTCGTTCCTGCAGGAGAGGGGTGGGAGACTGACCCCTATGAGGCAGTATTTAAAGAGGGTTACATTTATGGTCGTGGCACCCAAGATATGAAAAGCGGTGTGGCTGCATTTGTACAAGCTCTCAAAGACACTGACACATTTAACGGGACACTCTCACTGCTGCTTACTTCTGATGAAGAGGGACCGGCAAAATATGGAACGGTTGAAGTACTAAAATATCTTAAAGAACATTCACTGCTTCCTGATTCAGTTATTGTTGCAGAACCGACCTGTGAAGAGAATTTTGGTGATGCCATGAAAGTAGGGCGACGCGGTTCCATTAACGGTGTGATTGAAAAACGCGGAAAGCAAGGTCATGCGGCCTATCCGGAAAAAGCGATCAATCCAATTCATAAAGTCTCGCAAGTTTTACCCCATATTGCCGGCGTGAATTTAGATGGCGGTGATGAGTTCTTTAGTCCAAGTCAATTTGTCATTACTGATATTCGTGCGGGTATGGAAGTGACCAATGTCACACCCGGGACACTGAAGATGATGTTTAATGTCAGAAATTCAACAAAAACAGATCAAAAAGCGATTGAAGATTTTGTGCATAAATATTTTAAAGAGATGGACTATACGCTTACACTAGATCAGAGTGCATACCCCTTTATGACCGATGTCACTACTAAAATTGTTAAAACACTCGACAGTGCCATTGTCAAAGTATGTAACATTACGCCAAAACACTCCACTGCCGGAGGAACATCAGATGCCCGTTTTATGGCACCTTATGGTATTGATGTGGTTGAGTTTGGTGTTAAAAATGATTGTATTCATGCTCCAAATGAGAGGACATCAACTAAAGAGGTAAAAGACTTGCATCGCATCTTTTGTGAAGTGATACGACAATATTGAGATTTAAAAAATTAAAGATGGTTTAATGTAATTAAATAGAATTTATGAAAGTAGTGCTATAATACAAAATATGTTGAATACAAGCATCGGGAGACAGGTTTATGAATTCTAAAAATTTCCATACTGAAAGTTTTGGTGATGGCGACGTTGATGCGCGTGGCAGGGTTCGTAAATATCAGGCACGTCAAGACAAATACCGACGTATCAAACAAAAAAAAGATAATGACTTTTTAGCTCAAGAGATTGATATTAATGACTATATTATCTCGCCTGATGGGTATGAGAGCATTATGCTTTTTATCTATTTTCTGACTCTTCCTTATTTGGTAGGATTGACGGTTGTCTTTTTTTATGTTGCTGATGCCGACTTTAAAACATTTCAGATGATTGATTTTACAACCCTCTTTGTTGTTTGGATGATTGGGTATGAAGTGATTGCAGCAATAATTCTATTTTTTATTTTTATTGCTTTTTTAAGAAGTTTTGTCCGAAGTTCCGGTTAGGACAATTTCGCTACTCTTTTTTCATCATTTTGTATAAATTTTAAGAGGGATGCCGCGTTATCAGAATAACAGATGAGATGCTCTTCATCTACCATTGTAGAATTTTTACGTTGAAGTCGCAGATAGTCTCGGTTATTGTAGAAGTTAAAAAGTACACCGCTGTAAAAAAAGTTATAGCTGTTTAATGCGTTAATGATGCTATCGATCTCTTCACACTCTTGGAGTGCAATATCAACAAAAATCATATCATAGTGTCCACTCAGCAGTTGGTTGAGCTGATGTGAAAAAGTCTTTTTATCAAATTTACCACTCGTAATTATTGTAGCAACATTTAATAGTGCATTGGTTTTTACATGTAATTTAGACTCTATTGCTTTTGCTTCTAGTGCAGGCATAATTTTAATATTTGCACGTGAGTAGACTTTTGTAATCTCTTCTTTGTAGATATGAGGTAAAAAAAGAGAACGCTTACGGTGCTGAAAAAGTAAAAAGGCAACAACAACGCCACTGCGCTCTGTATCTTTAATGGTGTGTTCTATCTCCATTTGTGAAGGAACTTCACCTAAAATAACGGCACTCTCAACCATGTTTTGACGTAGATTTGCTTTTTGACTGTAAGGATGTATCATCATCCCTTCACCGTAAATGGTACTAAATCCGTGCTCTTTGGACTCTTTTATGAGCATGTCAAACATGCTGCTCATAATGCCAAGACGCTTATACATTGGATCTACGATAGCAACGGCAATTTCAGCAATATTAGAAGAAGATGATTGAACAATAGCAAAGTGCCCTACAACTTCTTTACGGTCTTTGCATACAATGGAAATAATCTCTTCTCTTAGATTGGCTTTTAGAATTTCCTGAGGGTTGTAATAGCGTGACTTATAATAGGTGTAGTCATAATTTTTATAGATAAGTTGTGTAATTCCCTCGGCATCATTAGGATGAAATGTTGAATAGGTGAGCTGCTTGAGTACCTCTTTCTTATTAGGTTCTTTTACAATATTGTGCTGTGAGATTGGTTCATAAGGATATTGAAGCAATTGCGTTAATGTAAAGCATTTGGAACCATTTTTTAACCGTTTGAATGTAAAGTATTCCACCAGATCATAGATATGATAAAAGCCTTTAGAATGGTCATCATTGCCGTTAATATCTTCTTTTAGATAGCGCTGAAAGTCAAAAGGCATACCACTCTCGTGAACTTCAATGACTATATGGCTGTTTTCGAGAAAAAAATTTACATGTAAATTAATTGTTTGAGAGCCTTTATAGGCATGAAAGAGTACGTTCTCAAGGAGTTCATTAAAGGCTCTATTTAGGTTTTTAACATCTAAAACAGCTATTTTAGTGACAATATAATCAAAACTTTGCTGTAGTAGTTGAAGATGGGCACGATTGGTAATATGAAGGCTAATCTTATCTTGCATGCTCAATGGCCTTGAGTGCACTTAGTGATAGTACTTTCATTCCAATAATAAGTGCATCATCATCAACATTAAATCGGCTGTTGTGCTGAGAATAACAGGTCTGTTTTGCTTCATTGCAGGTACCTAGGCGAAAAAATGCTCCCGGAACAATTTTGAGATAGTTTCCAAAATCCTCGCCACCCATGACCGGATCAAGCAGGTCAATCGTGTTCTCTTTCCCAATCACCGCAACAGAAGCCTCTTTCAGTAGTGCTACCATCGCATTGTCATTTTCAACTTCGGGAATTCCAAAATCGTAGTGAAAATTATACTCGGCATGCATTGATTTACAGATGCCTTCAATACTGACTTCCATCATCTGCGGAATATTTTTACGGACATTATGATTAACGGTTCGAACGGTTCCGCTGAGTTTAACATGATCGCAGATGACATTAGCAGCCAATCCGCCTTCAATAGTACCGAGGGAGATTACAGCAGGATGAATGGGATCAATTTGGCGTGAGACAATGTGGTTGAGCGAATTAACAATCATGGAGGTAACTAGAATGGCATCAACTCCCTCATGCGGACGTGCACCATGAGAGCTTTTTCCAAATATTTCAATCTCAAACATATCGGCTGAGGCGAGCATGACACCTTCTTTGTAGCCGATTTGACCCGTTTTTAAATAGGGGTAGGCATGCAGGGCAAAAATGGAGTGAACATTCTCTAAGACCCCCTCTTCAATCATCTGAGAACTTCCTCCTTCTAAAATCTCTTCAGAGGGTTGAAAGATAAAACGGATATTGCCCCTCAGATGTTCTTTGATGCTGTTAAGTGCTACGGCACATCCAAGTAAAATGGCTGTGTGCGAATCATGACCACAGGCATGCATGACACCTTTCGTTTTTGATTGGTACGTAACATCAGTCTTTTCAGTAATAGGAAGCGCATCCATATCAGCGCGTAAGGCTACATAAGGTTTCTCAGCATCTACGGTTATTTCAGCTACAAGACCACAGTGCTCATCATATTCACGAAATGCAATGCCCTCTGCTTCAAGCACCCCAATAATGAGAAACTTGGTTCGCTCTTCATGTGAAGAGAGTTCAGGATGAGCATGTAACTCACGCCTGATGGCAATAATTCTTGAGTTAATGGTCTCAATTGCTGTAAATAATAGTGGCAATATTGATTTCATAATAGAATAAGTATAGCAAATTATGATAAAATCTATTCTTTAAAAGGATATTTATGAAAATTCTTTTCTCTGTTTTAGGGCTAATTTTTTTACATGTGAATTTACATGCCAATGAAATTAAGTGGTTACATAACTATGACAAAGCAGTTGTAAAAGCAATATCGCAAAATAAGAAGATTTTTCTTCTCCTTACCAGTGAAACCTGTCGATGGTGCCGTAAACTAGAGGCGACAACTCTAGAAGATCCTACTATTGTTGAGCGTATCAATCAAAAGTACATCGCTGTTGCATTAACACGCAATAAAGATAGTTATCCTGCTTATCTTGAAGCTAAAATGGTACCTATGAGCTTTTTTTTAACACAAAAGGGCAGGGTTATTAATAGTATGCCGGGTTTTTGGAATGTAGAAGATTATCACTCTATTTTAGATGATGTGAACTATCATCTTAAAAAACAAAATAGGAACTAAAATGGAATTTATTTGTACACAAAATGCGCCTCAAGCTATTGGACCCTACTCACAAGCAGTAGTTGTTAATGGAATGGTCTATACATCAGGTCAAATTGCACTGACACCAGAAGGTGTAATGCTTAAAGAGGACATAACAGTTCAGACCAATCAAGTGCTCTGCAATCTTGAAGCGGTTTTAAGTGCCAGTGGCAGTGAAATGTCGAGAGTTATTAAATGTACGATCTTTTTAAGTGATATGGATAATTTTGCAACGGTAAATGCGCTTTATGAGAATGCCTTTGGCTCACATAAACCGGTTCGTTCGACTGTAGCTGTGAAGACATTACCAAAAAATGCATTAGTTGAGATTGATGCAATCGCTTTAATCTAAACTTAAACGTAATTTTGGTAAAATTCGCGCACTTTTTGTAGACTTACAAATATTAAGGAAGCGCAATGTACGCAATTTTTAAAAACGGTGGCAAGCAATATAAAGTAGAAGAGGGTGATATTCTTCTACTAGACAAGTTGAGTCTTGATGCTAAAGAAACTGTAGAATTTAAAGAAGTTCTGGCTGTAAATGCCGGTGAACTGAAAATCGGAGCACCATTTATTGATGGTGCGGTTGTAACTGCTGAAGTGATCAATGAAGGTCGTGCCAAAAAAGTAGTTATTTTCAAAAAACGTCGCCGTAAAGATAGTAAAGTTAAACGTGGTTTCCGTAGAGATTTCACACGTGTTCGCATTACTAAAATCGCTGCGTAAATAAAAGTAGGAGAATCAGATGGCTCACAAAAAAGGTCAGGGTAGTACACAGAATAACCGCGACTCAGCGGGACGTAGACTAGGTGTTAAGAAATTTGGTGGCGAGACTGTACGTGCGGGTAACATTGTAATCCGTCAACGTGGTACAAAAGTTCACCCGGGTGACAATATGGGTATGGGAAAAGATCATACACTATATGCACTTATTGACGGTGTTGTTAAATTTGAGCGTAAAGATAAGAAACGTAATAAAGTTTCTATCGTTCCAGCTTCTTAATTTCTCTTTTTTTCAGGTCTTGGCCTGAATCTTTAATTCCTCTTTTTTAATATTTAATACTATACTTCTTAGATAACAGTCCAGAGTCTAGTCTTAAGTATTTACATGTAATTTATGTCAAAGGAAATGTATGTTTACAGATCAGGTAGAGATAACCGTATCATCAGGTAAAGGTGGTGCCGGTTGTGTTGCATTTCGACGTGAAAAATTTGTAGTTAATGGTGGCCCTAACGGCGGTGATGGCGGTCGTGGCGGTGATGTTTGGTTTAAGTGTGACAATAATACCCATACCCTTTCGCATTTTCAAGGCAAACGTAATTTAAAAGCCGATAGTGGACAACCTGGCGGTGGTTCTAATATGACTGGTAAGTCAGGTCAAAAACTTGTGATTATTGTACCTCCAGGAACACAAATTATTGATCGTGACACGGGTGATGTTGTTTTTGATATGCTTAAGCATGGTCAAGAAGAGCGTTACATTCAAGGTGGTAGGGGTGGACTTGGAAACACACACTTTAAATCATCAACAAATCAGCAACCTCGTTATGCACAACCGGGTGAACCTGCTGTTATTAGAAATTTAAAACTTGATCTTAAACTCATCGCAGACATCGGTCTGGTCGGATTTCCAAATGTCGGAAAATCAACACTTATCTCAACCGTTTCCAATGCACGTCCTGAAATTGCAAACTATGAATTTACAACCCTGACACCAAAACTTGGACAGGTCAATGTCGGTGATTATGACTCATTTGTAATGGCGGATATTCCGGGAATTATTGAAGGTGCGAGTGATGGAAAAGGTCTTGGGTTAAAATTTTTACGGCACATTGAACGTACGAAAACACTCCTGTTTATGGTAGATTTAGCATCGTATCATAATCTTGAAGATCAGTTTAAAACGTTGAGTGCAGAGTTGAAAAAATTCTCTGAGAAGTTAGATGTCAGCGCATTTGCTATTGCCTTAACCCGTGTTGACGCGATTCCGCCGGAAGATGCACCAAGAGTTATTAAAGAGTTTATTGAGATGTTAGGTTTTGAACTTTCAAAGCAGAGTGCTTATAACTTTGATGCAGACCTTGGATTTTATGAACAGGGTGATGCGGAGGGAACGGGTGAGTATGACATTACAAAACCATTTTTTATTGCTCCGATTTCATCGGTTATGCATACAAATATTGAAGCTCTTAAGTTTGCGCTTTATGAATTGGTAAAACTGGCACGTAAATGAAACGTTTAGTCCTAAAAATCGGCAGTGCGGTTTTAACAGAGCAGAATCGTATTGCTAAAGTGCGTATGCAAAATTTAGTTGATTTTATTGCGGAACTTAGAAAGGAGTATGAGGTAATCTTAGTATCTTCTGGTGCAGTAGCTGCCGGTTATACCGAATTAAAGTTAGATAAAAGTGTCATTGCTAATAAGCAGGCATTAGCATCAATCGGTCAACCCTTGCTGATGCGCCTCTACAAAAAAAAGTTTGAAAAATACAACATTTTACCTGCTCAAATCTTAGTGACCGCCGCAAATTTTGAAACAAAAGAGCAGTCACAGCGTGTCTTAAATACCATTGAGCCACTTTTAGTGCGTGGTGTCCTTCCTATTGTCAATGAGAATGATGCCACCGCAACAGCAGAGTTGGAATTAGGCGATAATGACCAGCTTTCAGCTTATGCCGCCGTGGCATTTAATGCGGATATGCTTGTCATTCTTTCTGATATTAATGCCTATTATGACAAAGACCCCAACCGTCATGATGACGCTAAAGTAAAATTACATGTAAATTCAATAGCACCCCAAGAGCTTAATCGTGAAGTGACTCCTAACAATAGTTTTGCAACCGGCGGTATTGTGACAAAACTAAAAGCGGCAAACTATATGCTAGAGCAAAATAAAGAGATGTATCTAGCCAGTGGTTTTGAATTGAGTGATGCTAGAGAGTTTTTACTTAATGACAATCATGTAAGCGGTACTCTATTTTCATTATAAGATTATAGTATAAAATAATTATATGTTAGATACAATGATTTTCAAATGTATTTATAAATCATAATTTAATATAATGGATACTTTTAAATGAGTAGTTACAAGGTCGGGAGCTTATTTGCTGGTGTAGGTGGGGTATGTCAAGCATTTAAAAATTCATCTACTAAAGTAATATGGGCAAATGAAATTGATAATAATGCAAGTTTAACCTATAAACTAAATCATAAAACTACAAAACTAATCCAAGCTGACATCAAAAATATATCAAAAAATAATTTAGAGAGTATTGATATTTTAACTGCAGGTTTTCCATGCCAACCATTCTCGCAAGCAGGACATGAGAAAGGCTTTCAAGATGAAAGAGGAGAGTTATTTTTTGATGTAGTTAGACTATTAAAAGAGATGCAGCCAAAAGCTTATTTTCTCGAAAATGTGAAAACTTTAGCTACACACGATAAAGGTAATACATTTAAAATTATAAAAAATGAACTAGCTAGTGCTGGATATTCATTTATCCCATTTATTTTAAATGCAGCAGAATATACTCATGTACCTCAAGGTAGAGAAAGAATTTATATTGTTGGGTTTAAAGATTAATATCATGAGTAAAACAAATAAACATGAAAATTATGAAATATTAAATTTAATAGGTTATGGATTAGCAAAATTTAATGATTTATTTATACAAGAATTTGGTTTTAATACGAAAACAAGTTTTTATATTGCTATGGTGGAATATGGTGTTGCAGAGACTGGAAGCGTTTTAAAAAATAGACAAGACTTATTTGATCCTTTTTTTGATAATGGAAGGAAAGGATGGTGGCAAAAAGGAGATACTTATATTCATCGTAAACATTTTATTGACTCTTTGTTCGGTACTTTAAATGTTGCATCTTATGTTGAAGTTGTAAAAATGTATTTGCAAGATAAATTTAAATATAAACAAAATGAAACTGTGAATATAAAACCTGTAATTAAAAGTCAATTTAAACAACTACAAGAGACAGGATTAGAAGCAGAGATGTATTTTTTAAGTAATTATAATAATGTAAAAATATTTAATGGTGGATTTATAGAAGATGCAAGAATTTTTGGGGATGGGTATGATTTTCAGATAGAAGTTAATAATAATTATTTTTTAGCTGAAGTTAAAGGAGTTAGGAAAAATAAAGGCAGTATTAGATTGACATTTAATGAATATAATATGGCAATTGAATATAAAGAAAAGTATATATTATCTATAATTAGTAATCTTAATGATATACCTAAAATTACGATTATTCCAGATCCAATTAATCAATTAAATTTTGATAAAAATATTATAAAGCAAGAGCAAATAACATTTAATACATCAAATATTATTTGGTAATAATTGATGTATATAAAGTTACAAGAAATGTGAAAATTTTATATGAGGGTACTGCAATGACTAAAATGCGAGTAATTGTAATAGTATTATAGCAATTTTAAGTATTTATGTCAAAAGGAGACACGTGAGAGTAATCTTTATGGGAACACCCGACTACGCGAGTAGTATTTTAGAAGATATGATAGCAGCGGAAGATATTGAGGTTGTTGCAGTCTATACCCAGCCTGATAAACCCGTAGGTAGAAAAAAAACTTTAACACCGCCTCCTGTAAAAACGGTAGCTATTGAGAATGGTATTGATGTTTACCAGCCTTACAAACTTCGTGATGACGAGGTAGTATCACAACTGCAAAAAATACCATGTAATTTTATAGTTGTAGCGGCCTATGGTCAAATCTTGCCTAAATCTATTTTAGACCATGCCCCATGTATTAATCTTCATGCATCTATCTTACCGCAATATCGAGGGGCGAGTCCCATTCAGCAGTCGCTTCTTAATGGTGATAAAAAAAGTGGTGTCACGGCAATGCTTATGGATGTTGGTTTAGATACAGGAGATATTTTAAAAATTAAAGAAGTAGATATTGCTGATGATGAAATGGTGGAGTCACTTTTTAATAAATTGACAAAAACTGCATCGTCACTAACTTTAGATGTGTTACGAACTTTTAGTGATATAACGCTACTAGCTCAAAATGATGCGGAGGCAACACACTGTAAGAAAATTTCAAAAGAACATGGTGAAGTCAGTTTTAATGATGCTAGAGAACTTTTCAATAAGTATCGTGCCTATACTCCGTGGCCAGGTGTATTTCTAAAGAGTGGTCTTAAACTCAAAAAGATGACACTAGAGGAGTCTGAATCAACAAATATTGCAGGAAAAATTCTCTCAATTGATAAAGAGAGTGTGCTTATTGGCTGCTCTCATGGTTCGATTCGACTTTATAACGTGCAACCGCCATCAAAAAAAGAGGTCAAAATATTTGACTATATTAACGGAAAGCGACTTAGCGTTGAAGACAATCTCACTTGAGCAAATAGACTCTACGCAGACCTATCTTTTAGATGCTCTTAAAAAAGGTACGTTTAAAGCGCCTATTGCGGTAGTCGCTTCAAAGCAGACTAGGGGGCGTGGAAGTCGTAATAATGAATGGATCGGACTAGAAGGTAATTTTTTCTTCTCTTTTGCTATTTCAAAAGCAGAGTTACCTGATGATCTAAAGCTTGAATCAACTTCAATCTATCTCTCCATGATTTTAAAAGAGCTATTGGTCGAATTTGGTTCTTCTGTTTGGCTTAAATGGCCCAATGATTTCTACTGCGGTGACAAAAAAATTGGCGGCACGATTACAAATGTTTATAAAGATACTATTGTTTGCGGTATCGGTCTCAATATTAAGTTTGCTCCCGAGGGCTCTTCAATATTAGATATTGATGTTGAAACAGGTAGACTTTTAATACAATATTTTAATTTGCTGAAAAGTTGTCCATCATGGAAGCAGATTTTTAGTAAGTTTGAGTTAGAATTTGACAAAAGCAGAAACTATTTTACGCATGTAAATAGTAAAAAAATCTCACTTGATGCGGTAGCATTGCAGAGTGACGGTTCTATTGCGTACAATGGTGAAAAGGTGTATAGTCTAAGATGAGTGAAGTTATAGTCATTGCAAATCAAAAAGGTGGTGTAGGTAAGACAACAACTGCTGTCAACCTTGCTGCATCACTTGCTGTTGCAGAAAAAAAAGTACTATTAATTGATGCTGATCCACAGGCTAACGCTACTACGTCATTGGGGTACTCTCGAAACGATTATGAGCACAATATCTATCATGTACTTATTGGTGCATCGAAGCTGAAAGAGACTATTTTAAAAACATCACTGCCGACACTGAGTTTGGTTCCTTCAAACATTGGTGTGGTGGGTTTAGAAAAAGAGTATTACGATGCAAAAAACTCTAAAGGACGTGAACTCATTTTAAAACGTGCCATCGCGCAAGTAAAAAAAGATTATGACTACATCATTATCGATTCACCGCCGGCACTAGGACCCATGACTATCAATGCACTCTCAGCATCAAACTCAGTGATTATTCCCATTCAATGTGAGTTTTTTGCTTTAGAGGGGTTAGCGCAATTACTTAATACGGTGCGTCTTATTCGTAAAACGATTAATCCTAAACTAGAGATTAGAGGCTTTTTGCCAACAATGTTCAGCTCTCAAAATAACCTTTCAAAACAGGTGTTTGCAGATTTGTCACAACATTTTGAGTCAAAACTCTTTAAAGATACTAAAGATGACTTTATTGTTATTCCTAGAAATGTCAAACTTGCAGAGAGTCCAAGTTTTGGGAAACCTGTCATTTTATATGATGTGAAATCACGTGGATCTATTGCCTACCAAAACTTAGCTCAAGCGATTATTGCATAATGGCAAAAGAGGCACTAGGAAGAGGCTTAGGTGCACTCTTAGGTGAAATGAGTGAGGCATATGACAATGAGATGCCAAACCGTGGTGATGTGTTAGATATTCCATTAAAACAGATTCGCCCCAACCCGTACCAACCTCGAAAAACATTTGATGAAAAATCACTGCATGAATTGGGTGACTCTATTAAACTTCATGGCTTGTTGCAGCCTGTTGTTGTTGTTGAAGATGAAGTTGATGGTTATATTCTCGTCGCAGGTGAGCGTCGTCTGCGTGCTTCAAAACTTGCAAAACTTAAAACAATTAAAGCCATTGTTGCTAAAATTGACAATGAGCAGATGCGTCAACATGCACTTATTGAAAATATTCAACGTGATGAACTCAATGCTATTGAACTAGCAGATGCTTATCATGAATTAATTCAGGTTCATAATATGACCCATGATGAACTTGCTACTATGGTTAACAAGAGTAGAACACATGTTACCAATGCACTGCGACTGCTTCAACTTTCTAAGAAAGCTCAAAAAGCATTAGTTGAAGGAAAAATCAGTGCGGGTCATGCAAAAATCATTGTGCCGCTTGATGAAAAAGAGCAAGCTTTAATGGTTGACTCGATTATTGGTCAAAAATTGAGCGTACGAGAACTCGAATCAATGCTCAAAAGTTCTCGTAATGTGAATAAAAGTGATGTAACTTCCCCTGTGATGGAAAAACTTGATTTCAGAGAACTGAAAGAAAAATTAGAATCTTTAGGACTAAAAACTACATGTAAATCAAATAAAATAACACTTCAATTTGATTCTGAAGATGATATTGCTACTTTTTTAAACACTCTTAACTAAAACTTTTTTCCACTTTAACTATATCTTCAATTTATTAATTGTATAATCCCCGTAACTTTTAGGAGGTGATATGTTAGATATAAGTCCAATACTGCTATTGAGTACTATAATTGTCTTTCTTATTCTTATTGCCGTTCTGAACAGTTGGCTTTATAGACCACTTTTTGCTTATATGGAAAAACGTGATGCAGATATCAAGAGAGACCTCGAAGAGGTTGGCTCAAATGATAGCGAAATTGCAGCACTCAAAGCTGAAGCACAGAGTATTATCGATGAAGCTAAGCGTACAGTTTCGGAGTTAAGAGAAAAAGTTATTGCAGATGCAAGAGAACTTGCAAGCAGTAAAATTGATGCAAAACGTGTAGAACTAGCTAGTAAGTACAGTGAATTTGAAACGTCATTGAAAGAGGAGCGCGAACAGATAAAAGTCGCACTTCTTTCTCAAGTGCCGTTATACAAAGAAGCTGTCAAAGCTAAGTTCTCTCAAATATAAGGAGTTATGGTGGGTAAAATAATTGTAACACTACTTATGATGGCGAGTTATGCACTTGCGTCAAGTAGTTCTGGTGAAGGTGGGACGGATATTGTCGAACGTACAATTAACTTTCTAATTTTTGCCGGAATTCTTTACTATTTGTTAGCTGAGCCTATTAAAGGTTTCTTTACTGGCAGAACGGCAGGTATTGCAGCTGAACTTGAGAAGGTTCAAGAAAAACTACGCGAGTCAAAAGCTCAAAAAGATGCGGTAAACGCTGAAATTGAAGAAGCTCATAAGTTTGCTGTAGAACTGCAAGAGAGTGCAAAAAAAGAGAATGTGATTATTAATGATAAAATCATGGCGCAATGTGAAAGTGATCTTGAAAACATCATAAAACAACATGCCTCATTGATGGATCTTGAGCAACGTAAAATGGTTCGTAATACAGTTGATGAGATCATGACTGAAATCTTAAGTGAAGATAGTGCTGGCTTTAATAAAGAAGCAATGGCAAAAATCATTATGAAAAAGGTGGCGTAAATGGAAGAATTGATTGCCAAACGCTATGTTAAAGCTTTAAAAGAGAGTTTAGATGCTAATGCAATTGCAATAGTTGATGATATTTTTAAAGAATTGGCTGCCTCATTTGATAATGAGAAATTTTTACATGTATTCCAAAGTCGTGATATTTCAAATTCTCAAAAAGAAGAGATTTTACTCGATGGAGTAAAAAGTGCTAAGAGTGATAAAGTCAATAACTTTATTAAACTCTTGGTAGAAAACGGACGTGTCAATATTATTCCTGCAATCTCTTGCGAACTCACTAAAGAGATATCTCGCATGAACAAGAGTTATAATGGAAAAGTCTATAGCGATAGTGATATTGATACAAAAACTTTAAAAGGAATTTCTAAAGGGCTTAGTAAAAAGATGGATGCAACAATTTCATTAGAGATGATTAAAAATGATTTTGATGGTATTAAAGTAGAAGTCGAAGATTTAGGTATAGAGATTAATTTTTCAAAAAATCGTCTGAATTCTCAACTTGTTGAGCATATTTTAAAAGCAATTTAACATTACAAAGGAGAGACATAGTGGTAGCAAAAGTACAAGCTAATGAGATCAGTTCAATTATCAAAGAGCGTATTGATAACTTTGAGTTGAATGTTGATATTAATGAGACTGGTAAAGTAATTTCATATGCTGATGGTATAGCACAAGTATATGGTTTGAATAATGTAATGGCAGGTGAGATGGTTGAGTTCGAAGATGGAACTCAAGGTCTTGCAATGAACCTTGAAGCAAACAGTGTAGGTATTGTTCTTCTTGGTGCTGCAGCACAATTAAAAGAAGGAATGTCTGTTAAACGTCTTAACAAACTTCTTCGCGTTCCTGTTGGTGACGCACTTCTTGGTCGTGTTGTTAATGCATTAGGTGAACCAATTGATGGAAAAGGTCCAATCGAAGCAAGTGAAAGTCGTTTTGTTGAGGAAAAAGCTCCTGGTATTATGGCGCGTAAATCAGTTCATGAGCCAATGGCAACCGGTATTAAAGCAATTGATGCATTAGTGCCAATTGGTCGTGGTCAACGTGAGCTTATTATTGGTGACCGTCAGACCGGTAAAACAACGGTAGCACTTGACACCATTATTAACCAAAAAGGTAATGGTGTTGTTTGTATCTACGTTGCGGTAGGTCAAAAAGAGTCTACAGTTGCTCAAATTATCCGTCGTTTAGAAGAGCATGGTGCGTTAGAATATACAATCATCGTCTCTGCAACAGCTGCAGAAGCGGCTGCACTTCAGTTCTTGGCGCCATATACAGGTGTTGCAATGGGTGAGTATTTCCGTGATAATGCACGTCACGGTCTTATTGTTTATGACGATCTGACCAAACATGCGGTAGCGTATCGTGAGATGTCATTAATTCTTCGTCGTCCTCCGGGTCGTGAAGCATATCCTGGTGACGTATTCTATTTACACTCTCGTTTACTTGAGCGCGCAGCAAAAGTAAATGATGAGCTAGGTGGCGGTTCATTAACTGCGCTTCCAATTATTGAAACACAAGCGGGTGATGTTGCGGCATATATTCCGACAAACGTTATCTCAATTACTGATGGTCAGATTTTCCTAGAAACTGATCTATTCAACTCAGGTATCCGTCCGGCAATTAATGTTGGTCTTTCAGTATCTCGTGTTGGTGGTGCGGCACAAATTAAAGCAACAAAACAAGTTGCCGGAACATTACGTCTTGATTTGGCTCAGTATCGTGAACTTCAAGCATTTGCTCAGTTTGCATCTGACCTTGATGAAGTGAGTCGTAATCAGCTTGAACGCGGTCAGCGTATGGTTGAGGTTCTTAAGCAGCCTCCATTCTCACCAATACCGGCTGAAAAGCAAGCGTTAATTATCTTTGCTGGTAATAGCGGTTATTTAGATGACTTACCTCATACTGCGGTAACGAAATTTGAGGCTGAGTTGTATCCATTTGTTGAAGCACGTTATCCACAAATTTTTGAGAACATTAGAAGTACTTCAAAAATTGATGATGATACTGATGCATTAATGAAAAAAGCACTTGAAGAGTTTAAAGCTTCTTTTAGCGTATAAGGACCGTTATGGCCAATTTAAAAGATATTAAAAGACAGATAAAGAGCGTTAGTAACACTCAAAAAACAACACGTGCTATGAAGCTGGTATCAACTGCCAAGCTTCGCCGTGCTGAAGAGTTAGCAAAACGGTCTCGTTTATATGCAGAAAAAATCAATGAGATGATTACTGAAATTTCAGCACGTATTCAATGTCTCAAGGTCGGTGGTATTGAGAACCGTTGTTTTCAAGAGATACAAAATCCTAAAATGGTTGACATTGTTTTTATTACTGCCGATAAAGGTCTGTGTGGTGGTTTTAATATTCAGACACTTAAGGCAGTAAAAAAACTAATGAGAGAACTTAAAGAACAGAAGGTAAAAGTACGTTTACGCGGTGTTGGTAAAAAAGGTGTTGAATTTTTTGTTTACAACGATATTGAACTTTTAGATGCTGTTAAAGATTTAAGTTCTGCTCCAAATTCACAGCGATCTAATGATTTTATAGAATCTTCATTAGAAGATTATAAATCGGGTGTTATTGATGGTCTTTATATCGTGTACAACGGTTACAAAAATATTATTACGCAAGAACTACATGTAGATCGTGTACTTCCTGTTGATGTTGATGAATTTGATTGTGAAGAAAATGCAAACTCGCTTTTAGAGATTGAAGCAGAAGATGATGAACGAATGCTCGATGCCTTAATGACAAAATATGTACATAATAATATGTATTATGCGTTAATTAATTCACTTGCAGCTGAGCACAGTGCACGTATGCAGGCAATGGATACGGCAACCAATAATGCCAAAGAGATCGTTCAGTCACTAAATGTTGAATATAATAAAGCGCGTCAAGCTGCTATTACAACGGAACTGATTGAGATTATCAGTGGCGTTGAGTCGATGAAATAATGAGAGGAGAAAATATGATTGGTAAAATTGCCCAAGTAATTGGACCTGTTGTTGATGTTGATTTTGATGGATATCTTCCACTAATCAATGAAGCAATTGAAGTAAATGGTAAGATTGAAGGTAACGAATATCGCTTAGTTTTAGAAGTAGCTGCTCACCTAGGTGACGGTCGTGTACGTACTATTGCTATGGATATGAGTGAAGGTCTTGTTCGTGGAATGGAAGTAAAAGCTACAGGTGGTCCAATTAGTGTCCCCGTTGGTGATAAAGTTCTAGGACGTATCTTTAATGTAATTGGGGAGACTATTGATGGTGGCGATCAGGTTACTGACGCTCCAACATGGTCAATTCACAGAGATCCACCACCATTGGTTGATCAAAGTACTACAACAGAGATGTTTGAAACAGGTATCAAAGTTGTTGACCTTCTTGCACCATATGCAAAAGGTGGTAAAGTCGGCCTGTTTGGTGGTGCGGGTGTTGGTAAAACTGTAATTATTATGGAACTTATTCATAATGTGGCACATGGTCATGAAGG
>CAYZUN010000037.1:0-18577 GCA_964481625.1 uncultured Sulfurimonas sp. | reverse complement strand
TGAACGATTAGAATTTGAAATGCGTACAAATGTTGCTATGAAACTTGAAGTAGTAGGTGAGGGTAGGTTTAAAGTTTCAGGTCGTGGTGAGCTACAAATTACTGTTCTTGCTGAAAATATGCGTCGTGAAGACTTTGAATTTGGTATTGGCCGTCCTGAAGTTATTGTTAAAGAGGTTGAAGGGGTTAAATGTGAGCCATTTGAGCACTTAGTTATTGATGCACCTTCTGACTTTAGCGGTACCGTAATTGAGCGTCTTGGCAAACGTAAGGCTGAGATGAAATCAATGCTTCCAATGGGTGAAGGGTTTACTCGTATTGAGTTTGAAATTCCTGCACGTGGACTTATCGGTTTTCGTGGGCAGTTTTTAACTGATACTCGTGGTGAGGGTGTTATGAATCACTCTTTCTTAGAATTCCGTCCATACTCTGGAACAGTTGAGAGTCGTCAATATGGTGCCCTTATCTCTATGGAAGCGGGTACAGCATTAGCATACTCTATCTTCAACCTTCAGGATCGTGGTTCTATGTTTATTGAGCCACAGACAAAAGTGTACTCCGGTATGGTTATTGGTGAACATAGTCGTTCTAATGATCTTGAAGTGAATCCTATTAAAGGAAAACAACAGAGCAATGTTCGTTCAAGTGGAGCAGATGATGCAATTAAATTGGTACCGCCACGTGATATGAACCTAGAAAAAGCGTTAGAGTGGATTGAAGAAGATGAGCTTCTTGAAGTGACTCCAAAAAGTGTTCGTGTGCGTAAGCGTTTTCTTGATGCAACAGAGCGTAAACGTCATGCACGGCAAGGCAAGTGACTTCTCTTTCTAACAGTAATAACATTATGTTTGGAAATAGTAATTTTAGGCTCAAACATTACAGCCTAAAACTACCGCTTGAATACTAGGAGTTGATTAAAAGAATCTCTTCAACATTCATTGTTGAGATATTAGAATTATAGTTCTTCTTAGTAAACTGTCTGTAAATACCTACTACTCTGGATACTCTTCAATCATACTATCTAGTAACGTAAACAACTCGCTAGAGGCATTTTCCATCGCTATAAAGTTTTTCTCAATAACAATCGGGTTATCCCCTTTAAGAACGGCATCATTTTGGATAAACTCTTTATTGTAATCTACAACACTATGCACCTCTGCATGAGGTTTAGCAATTTTTGGAAATGATTTAGTGTTACCAAAACGCTCTTGTCCACTACTACTATACCATACACCCATACGACAATGATTATGATCAGCAAACTCAGCTGATTTATCTTCTTCTAAAACAGCACCATATGCTCGTGATTTAAAGACAATATGATCCACCTTTACCAGTGTAACATAGAGCCTGTTTTGAATAGCAATTGCTAATTTTGCAGACTCTTCAGAAGTATTAGCAAAGGATTCAAAAGTAGATTCAAATTCATTAATAACACTATTGGAACTATCGGCAATCTCAGAAATTTGTTCTGAATTATGCTGCAAGTCATTGGATTCTTGAAGTAATGTCGATATGGTAATTTCAATCTCTTGTGTCGCTTTTTGTGTCCGTTCAGCAAGCTTACGCACCTCATCTGCAACAACAGCAAAACCACGTCCATGTTCTCCGGCACGAGCCGCTTCAATTGCTGCATTAAGAGCTAAAAGATTGGTCTGGTCAGCAATATCTTTGATCAGTCCTACTACCTCTGATATCTCTTGTGTACTAGAACCTAGTGATACAATCGCTTCATGGGAGTGATTAATCAATTCAACAAGCTTCCCTAAGCGCTCGCTCACCTCAATAACATTTTTCAAACTGTTTTTAGATTGTTGTGCTGTCTCTTCTGAAGAAGAGACAATGCCATGAGACTCTTCTTCGCTTCTCATAATATCATGCTGAATCATGGCAAGTCCCCCGGCCAGTCCACCACCTAAACTAGACAGACGTGCTGAAAGGTCTCCTTTTAATTTTGTTTTATAACCTGATGCAATTGAGGTAATCGCATTATCAACTTCCATAGAAGTAGTATGAAAAAGTCCATGTAAACCAACAGGTTGGGCACGCCGATACATTTTCCCTACCGATGCCATGGAGATAGTCGTATTGGTATCACGCATAAATGCTTCAACCTGATCAAGCAGATCATTAACCGCCCATGCAATTTGGTTTTGAAATTCATTTTTTGAGTTAACAAAAGTAATACGCCTCTCAAGTTCTCCTTCTGCTGCGAGGACAAGAACATCATGAATCTCATCTAGCAAGCGACTGCTTTTACTATTGGTACCTCCGGATGGGAGCAACGGTGTCACTAACATTACTAACAAGATAATACCCGCTAATATAAAGCTAGAAGTAACTAAAAAATAGATTGCAATCCCCAATAATGAGATCATTAAAAATAGAGACTGTTTATTCACTAATAGTGCTGACAAATTCATCATAACTCATTCCTCCCTCATTAAATAAAAGTTCATCAAGTAGTTTTTTTGAAGCTTCTGTTCCACCACGTGCTTCAGCATCTAACATCTTTTTATAGAGTGGCTTGATGATATCAAGTGCTTTTTGGCTTGGCTTTCTTCGAACCGAATAAAATCCCACCAAATTACCGCTTGAATCTACTGATGCCGTAACATTAGCAACAACCCAGTAATAATTTCCTTTGGCACTTTTATTGACAACATACGCAAAAATCTCTTCTTTATTCTTAATGTATTCCCATAACAGTTTAAAAATCAGACGTGGCATATCTTCATGACGAACAATATTATGAGGTTTTCCTAAAAGTTCTTCTTCTTTATATTCTGCCATCTCCATAAAAATTTTATTGACATAGGTGAGGTTACCTTTCAAATCTGTTTTTGAAACAATAAAATCACCCTCTTTCATAACAAGCTCCATCACAACACCTTGTAAAAATAATTATAATATATTAAATTAAATAACCTAAATATATGATTAATCTTGTTTGTTTATGATTTTTTTAGAAAGAAAAATTGAAAAAGTTTTGAAGCTATGGCATAATCTCTGGAATTATTGGATGCTGATACAAAATTCTGAGCAGTTTTTAAAAGTAATTAAACTGCTTATGCATTTGCTCAACAATATTTTAAATTAGCGTATTTTATTAAAACTTATAACCAGAAAATGACTCGCTGAGATGCCATTAATTTACCGTGTGTATAAAAAGTTTATTGAAGTATTTAGTACCTGAGTACTATCTTCTTGACATTCCACCACGACCTCCGCCCATTCCACCACGACCTCCACCCATTCCACCGCCATCAGAACCTGAAGACAAAAAGCCATGACAATTTCTACACTGTCTACGTTGAAACGATTCTGTAGCATGATGCACATTTGATCCTCGCATTGGATTACCCGTTACCGACCATGCAGGATGGCATTGCAAGCAGTCATTTACTAACACTACTTCCATCTCACCTGTCTCTTCTGAGTACTTTGTAGTGTGACACGTCAAACAGTGGTATTCACCTCTTGAAGTATCTCCGGGTGCAACCGTATCATGCCGATCGTAATACAATCCTTCAATATGCTTTCCAATTAATGCATGATGACGATCAGCATTGACGGTTTGTAGCACCGGGTGCGGCTGATTTTTATTGTCTCCATGACACAATCGGCACTGCTCTTCTGTAGGTGCTCCATCAAAAATACTCTTACCCATTCGTGCCATAGCATCTGGAGTCAAGACGAAACCACATGCTAAAACCATAGTCGATAACAATAATCGACATACCTTTTGTTGAAAATTTAAAATCATTATTTCTCCTTGTATTACATCTCAAGTATTGTCTTGCAACGTAAAAGAACTATATATTTTATCATTACAATTTAAACTTGTTTCAGACATATTATACCAAGAAGTAAATAAGAGTAACTTATACTAATAAAATTTCTATAACGAATCATTGCTCAAAATTTTATACCCCAATCCACTAGAATTTACTATTAGATTTGTTCCAACTTTTTTTTTCGTTCTATACACCAAAGACCTTAGTGTTTTTTTACATACCTGTTTTTCATAAACATATTGAGATATTTGTTCAAAAGAGATGCTTATATTAACATTTTTACTAAGAAGATTTACTAATTTTAAAGCTTTTTTACTAAGTTGTACTTCTGTTCCATTTTTAAATAACCTTATAAGCCGACGATCATACGTATAACCATCATTTAACTCGATAATATTTTTTTCGCTCCTATTTACTTGCACAGGCCGTTCCTTTATTATTAAGGCATCTGTACTCACTAGTGCGATGGTGGCAAGAATCTGTTTTTCCAAATACGGCTTCATTATATACCCATCAGCGTCTGAACATGCTACATAATTGATTATCTCAGTACTAGAATATCCTGTAAGAAAAATAATTTTGGTATCAATACTCTTTCTTATCTCCAAAGCTGCGTCACAGCCACTTATATTATCTTTTAACATTATATCCATTAGTATTATTTGAGGCTTCAACTCTTTAGCTTTTTGGATAGCATCTGCGCCTTTATCGCAAGTACCCAACACTTTATGTCCATTGTATTCAAGTAACCTCTTCAGACATTCCACCACAATCAATTCATCTTCGACAATTAAAATCGTACTCTTCTTTATCATGTGGCTAAAACTCCTTTTAAAACCGTCATCCACTGCCATTTTTTATATTGTTTCACATATTTTAGATTGTACATGTTTTGTGTTAGTTATATATTAATTAAACAAATAAGTGTTACACAATAAATCAAGAATCTAAATGCCGACAATTTTAGTTTGGTTTTATGAAATTGCTTCACAAGTAACATTTGAAATTAAAAATAATAAAACGAAATACAAACGAAATTTTTTAAATGTAGAATGAGGCTTGGGTTTAATGGAATTTTGACTTTTACTATCAGCCTTTTGAGACTAAGTCAGATTCTTCTGAAGTTAAATTTTTTTGCAAAGGAGGTGAATTATAATATTAAGAATCGCTAAAGTTTTGATTAATGGTTCTACTTTATAAATGATAAGTATTACCTTATCAATCAACACTAATACATAAAATATAAAAAAGGAATGATATCATGTTTGAAAATATAAAAACATCAGTAACTACATGTAAAGCTGTATTACTGATCATGCTAACAAGTTTTACACTAAGTTGGGCTGATGTACCACCGCCACCGGTAAATCAGAATATGGGTATCCCAGATTCTGTGTTTAACAATCTGGAGAGAGAAAATTGTTGGTATTGTCATGCATCTAGTCGTCTAACTGATGCCGAGCGAGCTGACCTAGGTTGGACTTTTACACCACCGACAGTGAAGCCTGGGGTCATTACTGATCGTCACCATGCCCGCGTTGGCACAACAATGGGTGAGAATACACAAGCACCTTTTGGAACACCAGGTGACACCTACCAGTGTTTCTCATGTCATAAAATTGTATGGGATGAAAATCAGTCCGCTGACATCGTTGTACAAAACTTTACCAGCTGTCTTAATTGTCACGAACAGCTAGATGGTAAAGCTTCGGTTCACCACTTGACTGCACCGGCACAAGCACTTGATTGTAAGCACTGCCATGGTGCAAGAATCAATAACCCCAACGATGGTCACTATATTCCAACAGATCGCGTACCGACATTGGTAACACCTCGCACAAGTCAAGGAAAAGGACCAAATGGTGAAGGTGCTTGTACTTTCTGTCACAGTGATGGAGTAGACGTTGCTTCAGGAATTTCAGTAAAATCAAATGCGGTAAATCACCACAGCACCGGTATCGGTCAAGTCGGTGTATCTGATCTTGATTGTACATTATGTCACGATCAAATGGGTTCTGACTGGGCAATTCGTCGTTGTGAAAACTGTCACGGCATTAGCTCAATTCACAATATTCAAACTGACTCCGATGGTGATGGCAATATTACAATTGGCGGTGAAGCACCATACTATGGTCATGTTGGTAGTTCTCCAACAGATTGTAATGGTTGTCACGGTGGATACATAGGTGCATCAACTGCTATTCCTAATGCCGGTCCAATTGTTCCAAGCATTACCGGTTTAAGTACCTTTACAATCACTGCCGGTACAACAGAAACTATTGAGGTTACAGGTCAGGCTCTTGTCAATGATGTAAATAGCGTTAGTGGTCTTAAACGACTCGTGTCTAAAATTGTTGTAACAAGCCTAGACGGTATAGAAACTGAGTTAACGCCGGAGTCTATCTCTGCTACTTCTATTGTTGTAACCATTCCACCAAACTTGGAACCAGGAAGCTACTATGTACGCGCAGTAAAAAGTTCTAAAGAGAGTAATCCGATTAGTCTTGTTGTCAAACCTGTTGTAGCCATTGCTTCGGCTGAATTCTTGAGTGGCAATACCATTACCGTTGAAGGAAGTGGCTTTGGTTCATACATGGGAGCTATAGATTCAGGTACCAGCATTTCAGTTGATGGAGCTCTATGTATAGTTGACTCATGGACTGATACTCTTGTCGTTGCTGAGTGTCCGCAGAAGTGTGGTGCTCTTATGCTAGAAAGTATTTTTGGTAATGCAACAAATAATTTATCCGGGGATTGTGATACAACTCCTACAGAACCAATATTCGATCCCGCAGTAGCTGCAACTAATAGCGACTACTATTGGGATATTGTTACTATTGACGGCAGTGGTTTTGGTGATGGAACCAATACCAGTGTAACTGTAAATGGTGACACTTGTAGAGTATCGTCTTGGACGGATACTAAAATTGTTGCTGAAGAGTGTCCAGTTCGAGGATGTGATACACTAGTTGCAACCAACAGCCAAGGAAGTTTTACTAGATTACTTGACTGTGGTGGCACTACTCCTACAGAACCAATATTCGATCCCGCAGTAGCTGCAATTGATAGCGACTACTATTGGGATATTGTTACTATTGACGGCAGTGGTTTTGGTGATGGAACCAATACCAGTGTAACTGTAAATGGTGACACTTGTAGAGTATCGTCTTGGACGGATACTAAAATTGTTGCTGAAGAGTGTCCAATTCGAGGATGTGATACACTGATTGCAACCAGCAGCCAAGGTGATTTCACTAGATTACTTGATTGTAACTAAGAAAAAACAACTTTATTATTGGGTTTTATGCCCAATAATAACATCAAGCTAAGCTTTTTTTGAGTTAGCACAAAATGAATACTTGTGGTCTGTTATAATATTATGATTGACCACAAACTAACAACAATATAAATCTCATAAAACCTACATTAATCTGAACAACTTTCTGCTATAATACAAGCTCATAAAATGCAAAAACATTATAAGGTGAAATACATGGTATTACAAACAAAAAAAACCTTAAGACGTACCCTTCTTTTATGTGCTTTTTTTAGCTTTTTAGAAGTAGCGGTTATGGCAAATGAACATGTCATTATCGGCTTTCATCATCAAGTAGGTGATACCGAAAAAAAACTCATTATAGACCTTGGTGGTACCATTGGACATACCTATAGTCTATTGCCGGCCATCTCTGCAGAAATACCCGAAGAAGGCTTAGGCACCTTACTAAAACATCCATTAGTTAACTATATAGAAGAAGACAAGGCCGTTGTCTCTATTGATCCAATCTCCTCTGGCAATATCTCAAACCTATCTTTCTTGCAAAGCAGTGCTACTGATATTGAATATCAGAATGCCTGGGGGGTAGAACATATCGGCGCTAAAGCAGCACATGATAAAAATATAACAGGCAAAGGAGTCAAGATTGCTATTCTTGACACCGGTATTAATTACAATCATGAGGATCTTGATGCTAACTATCGTGGTGGCTACAATTTTATCATCAATGGCAATGGCATTGATGATCCTTTTGACGATAGCTGGAATGCACACGGTACTCATATAGCAGGTATTATCGCCGCTGAAGCTAATGGAATTGGTGTAGTTGGAGTTGCCCCAGATGCCTCAATATACGCTGTAAAGGTCCTTGATAGCGGTGGATTTGGTAATCTTAGCGACATAATTGCCGGTATAGAGTGGTCTGTAAATAATGAAATGGATATCGCCAATATCAGTATTGCAGGTATGGACTCAGATATACTTCGAGCCGCTTGCGATGCAGCCGAAAAAGCCGGCTTATTAATTGTGGCTGCAGCAGGCAATACTTATGGTGAGCCTGCTGCATATCCAGCTTCTTTTGAGTCTGTTGTAGCAGTTGCCGGCACCGATGATGCGGATATGAAAGGGTTTTTTTCTCCCATTGATTCCGTATTAGAGATAGCCGCACCGGGTCTAAATATTAAGTCTACTGCACAAGGCAATACCTATGCCCAATTAAGCGGTACGTCTCAATCGACAGCATTTGCAAGTGCTACTGCAGCGTTAATTCTCTCATCAGACATTGGCGATATTAATGGTGATGGAAAGGTAGATAATCAAGATATACGAAAAAAGTTACAGACGTCCGTAGTAGACTTGGGAGAGATTGGTCGCGATAATCAATTTGGATATGGTCTCATCGATATAACTCAAATTATCACAACCCCTTTTGAGTTATCTATTGATCTAATAAAGAATAGTGGATGGAGTGGTATTGAAAAAATCTCACTTGAAAATGCCACCTATGAAGTTGTGATGCAAAACGACTCTCTTAGGGCAGTAATTGTGCTTGTGCTTGAAGAAAATAATTTTCGCGGTGATCTTACAAATATCTACTATCTTCAAGATAGTGAAGAGTTATCCTTCGCTTTAGATGCAATAGACACGACATTTGATGTATATTTTATACCCCTTGGTCACGTAGGTGACTCAACACATATAACAATTACAAATAATAACTAGATGAAATGGAGTAGAATAGATGTACAAAAGAAGATTATACAATAGCAAAATATCTATTTTAGTGTTTAGTATATTGCTTACTGGATTCTTTAGTGGTTGCGATAAAAAATCAGGCGAAGATGTGAATAGTGAAACTGCAGCTCCTAAAGCTGTATCTATACAGACCCCCAAAGAGATTGTAGCTAGAGTCAATGATAAACCGATTTATGCTGATAAGCTAGATGAAATGGTTCAAAAACAGTTGCAAAAAGATAAAAGATTCAACTCATCAGGATCTCACCCTGCACAAGCCAACATGGTAAAACAAAAACTACTTAACAAACTAATCAATGATGAAGTATTGCGTCAGGCTAGCATGAAAGAGTCTGTAACAGACTTTGATAAGAAGCTAAAAAAAGAGCATGAGGCAATAAAAGATAAGTTTGGCAGCGAGGAGAAGTTTAAAAATTATGTCTCTTCTAAAAAGATGACCGATGCGCAATTTTCAACTTTCTTAAAAGAGAAAATCCACCTTAATGAATATTTCAAAAAATATGGGTTGGCTAATCCAGATATTCCTGAAGAGAAGATACGAGATTTTTACGACAAAGGAAAAAAGAACTTTACAAGAGAAGAGCTCGTCAAAGTAAGTCATATCCTACTAAGTGTTGAAGAAAATGCCGATCCTGTGAAGAAAAAACAGATTCAAGACAAAGCAGACGAACTAAGACAAATGCTAATCCAAAATAAAGATTTTGCTCAGCTAGCAAAAGAGTATTCCGACAGCGCAGAAGCCAATAGCTCTGGCGGTGACCTTGGTTTTATCAAAAAAGGTTATATGCCCGCAGCATTTGATGAAGTAGCTTTTTCTTTGAAGCAAGGGGAGATAAGTGAGCCTATTCTAACACAGTTTGGATACCATATCCTAAAAGTTACCGACAAGCAACCTGTACGTATTTCCCCATACGAAGAAGTTAGAGACTTTATTCGTAAATTCCTGCAAGAAGGAGTCATCATTAAAAATTCAACATCACACATAAAAAAGCTCAGACAAGAAGCCAAAGTAGAGATTGTTAATAATCAATCACGGCAATCAGAGTCTATCAATTAAAACTCTATTGATATAGCAAATAAGCAAGGTTGAATAATCTTGTTTATTGCTTCTATTCTAACTTCAAAAAGAGTATAATGCCGCCATGAGATGGCGCAATATAAAACATAAAAATCACACCAATACAACAGTTTCGACACCCAAGGTTCTCTACACCCGATTTTGGGCAAGAGTTATGGGTTTTATTACAGACTTATTTATGATCGGTCTGCCGATTAGTCTTTTTATGATGATAGTCTTTGGACGCGATGAGATGAAAAGTGCCACAGCATTTGATGTCATATCAAAAAATGAAGCAGCTATTGCTAATGCTCCTGATCCTCTAGTCTCTATTTTACATGTAGTTTTAACCATGAGTATCTATCTCTTTATGTGGCACCGTAATGGTAAAACACCCGGTAAAAAAATTACACACTCAAAAGTGGTTGATGCTAAGACACTAGAACAAGCCTCCTATTTTCAATTGGCCATCCGTTTTCTTGGCTATTTTATCTCAGCAATAAGCCTCATTGGTTTTTTTATAGGACTCATTCGTAAAGATAATCGAGCACTGCACGACCTACTTAGTCGCACTGCTGTCATCTACTCAGAATAATTTATGCGGGTACTCTTAGCACTCTTTTATTTCTTCTACTTTGCTATTATTGCCGTACACATTATTTTTCTACCTAAGGTACTCTCAGAAGTCGGCTATTCACCATCAGATATCGGCATAATATTTGCCGCTGCACCTCTCGTACGTTTCATTGTTCCCTTTGCTTTCATTAAAGGGGTGCAGCTCAATCGCAGCGTTTTCAATTATGCTCTAATTTTGCTCAGTCTCAGTGCGCTTGCCTTTTACCCATCACTTAATCATTTTTATGCACTGCTTGTTGCTAATATCGGTTTAGGAATTGGTCTGAGTCTTATACTTCCGTATGTTGAAGTTATTGCGCTTGTACTTATTGGAAAAGAGCGTTACGGTAAGGTTCGCCTCTATGGCTCCGTAGGTTTTATTCTCGTTTCTCTTGTATTGGTCAATTTTCTAAGTTCCCCTGATGTGGCCATCTTCTATCTAATTGTCATGGTTCTCTTGACAGCACTTTTTGGTTATATTATTGCTAAAAAAGACCCCTCGCTTTCTAGTAGTGACGATGAGTCCGACATTAGTAGTTTTAACATTTTAAAACACTGGAAGCTTTGGGCAGGTTTACTGCTGATGCAGGTCAGTTTCGGGGCATTTTACAACTTTTTTACCATCTATGAGACTGAGCGCGGTATCTCATTAGATATGACAATTTATCTCTGGAGTTTTGGTGTTATTGTTGAAATTATAATGCTCTATTTTCAAGGACCGCTACTTAAAAAAAATCTTTTAAATATTTTACAATTTACGACAGCTTTTACAGTACTTCGATGGTTTTTACTTTTTATGTTTCCCACCGATATTACGCTGCTGTTTACCTCACAAGCCCTTCATGCCCTGAGTTTTGCACTCTTTCACTCTGCTGCAATCAGCTACCTGTTCACGCTGTATGCACAAAAAAAATTAGCGCAACAGTTCTTTTTTGGAATTTCGTACGGTTTGGGAGGTTTTATTGGGGCAATTGGCGCGGGTTATATTTATGAATTTTGGCCGTCGCAGCTCTTTTTAGTTGCTGCGATTGTAGCCTTTTTCTCTTATGCACTGCTTCAGAGTGCATCACGAGCTACTAATAATCAATAATTAAAGATGCCAAGAGTGTTCTATCAGTTGATTCTTTACCGGCTGCCGGCAAATTCGCGTAATCAATAGCATAACTGATACCCATTGAGAACATACCGCTTATCTTACTTTCGATAGCTGTCTTTGAATTAACGAAATAGTTTTCACTATCATCAAAACTGCCACGATATTTTAGATCTTGTTTAAATTTCAGATTTTCCATAACAAGCCACTCATAATTAAGCCCTGCTCCATAACCTAGGTAGTCATTCGTACCAGAAATATCCTCAATTTTATCAATTGAATAGAGAAGGTTCGCTTGAACATTAAGCTTATGTTCTGCTGTATTTACCACTTTATAGCCAATACCAGGCCCCGTATAGAACTGATAATCAAAACCGGAAAATTTATCTTGCTTATAGCCAAGAAGGTAGTTAAATGACAGTTTATCTGTAATCATGTAGTCATAATTAAGCTCAAGCATCCACTTATTTTTTGTTGAGACATCACTATCTTTAGAATAGTACGCATTAGCATCAGCACGAAACTCATGCTTACCATAGTTTTTATCTGCTTTTAATTCAAATGCAAACGATGTATTATCAGTATTACCACTCGCATTTACCAATGAGAGCTCTGTGTGTGTTTTTAAATCTCTATCTGCTTCAGCAGCAAATAACAGTGACGCTGTTGCCAACGAGATCAGTAAAATTTTTTTCATCTATTTCCTTTTTTATACAATAAAGTTTACAATTATACTAACTAAACATTAAAGAACATTAATAGCAATCCCCTTAAATATCTTTAAGACAATTTACTATTACTTTTACTAAGAATTATGTATTATAATAACACAACAAATAAACTAGAGTGAGCAATGAGCAGCAAAAAGAAAAAACAGCTAAAACTAAACCAAAAAATACGTCACTACTTTGATGGAGATGGTTTTGATGAAGGCATTGAGCGTGTTCCTACATCAACCTTGAGTGAACTCTTTCACTTTATTGCCGTAACGCCTAACACTTATGAGCGAGAATATCTCGTGCGATTGTTACGACGTATCTGGTCTGAAGCAGATACCTATACCCGCTCCAACATCGTCGATTTTTTTAAAGCAGACAGTACCGTCTATACCTCTATTAAAATAAAAGAACAACCTACACTGCGTAGTGAAAAAATTGCTCTACTTTTAGAAGAGATGGATACTACGCACGAAGAAGATGCACTGCTATTTAATGCTTTTATTGATATTCGTAGTAAAAAGATTAACCTCCATAAGATGGAATCAAAACTAGAGCATATCCGATATGATAAGAAACGCTCTGCAATTGAGAAAGCCGTTGATGGAAAATTTGATCTAGATGATGCTTTAGAGTTTAATGCACTGCTTCACTACAATATTTTTAATGAAACCTTTGAAAAGATATCCATTCTAAAAACACAACCGTTCTCCTTTATCTATTTAAAAGATGAAGAGAGCGAAAAACTTGTTACTGAGCTTACTAAAATCAAGCAAGAACTAACACAATTCAAACAAAAAGAGTTAGAACAGTTTTTAAAAACACTCTCACCCTCTCACTCCTATTTAACTAAAGATGATATTCTTAATGCCTTAAAAAAAAGTTCTCCGGAAGCATCTATTACGCTTCCTTCACTCTCAGATAAAGTCATTTCATCGATTCTTCAAAAGGTTTCAGAAATTGATTCTGTCAAACAGTTTGACAGTGAAGTTGTTATAACTGCAAACAGCTCTCTAACGCTTCCCTTTTCAGAAGAAATCCTTGCATTTCAAGTACATCTCTCAGCAGATAAAAAAGAGATGCTTCATGCTATTTGGCAAGAGAGAGAACTCTCTTATTACAGCGCTATTGAATCCGTCCAAAAAGATGATACTAATGCCTTTTTATTAGAACTTGAAGCAATAATACAAAAATGTCAAAAACAGGCTACATTACTGCATCTAAGCAGTGCGGAGCTTCACCAAAAAATCTACCGATTTTTAACTCCGTATCTTAAAAACTCCATTACTATTTCTGCAAAAATCGAGCGTATTGTACTGTTTGACTTTAACCGATCCATTCAAAAAGATCTCATTAAACGACAGCGTCAAGAACTCCTTGCACGTACCATCAGAGATTTTAAAAACCTTTTCCCATTGGCACGTTCTCTTAAACGTCGTCTGATTTTACATGTAGGACCAACAAACAGCGGTAAAACCTACAAGGCGATGCAGGCACTAAAGAGTGCTGAAACAGGCTACTATTTAGCACCCCTGAGACTTTTAGCTCTTGAGGGGTATGAGAACTTAAAAGCCGATAATGTTAATGCATCACTCATTACAGGGGAAGAACAGATTTTAGATGATGATGCCACCCATATTAGCTCCACTATTGAGATGCTAAATTTTGAAGTTGATGTTGATGTCTGTGTTATTGATGAAGTCCAGATGATTGGTGATAGGGATCGTGGCTGGGCATGGGCAAATGCTATTATTGGAGCCCCCGCATCTACCATCATTATGACCGGATCATCTAATGCAATTGTAGCTATTACCCAACTCGCAGACTATTTAAAAGAGCCCTTAGAGATTGTAAATTTTACAAGAATGAATCCACTCACTCTTTTAAAAAGTGCAACACCCATCGCTCATATTAAACCCCAAAGTGCTATTATCACCTTTTCACGACGTGATGTATTAAAACTCAAGCAGCAGCTTTCACGTCAATACAGAGTCAGTGTTATTTATGGAAATTTGAGTCCCGAAGTTCGGCGTGAGGAGGCGCGACGTTTTCGTGAAGGTGAAACTGAAATTCTAGTAGCCACTGATGCCATTGCAATGGGAATGAACCTTCCTATTGATACCATTCTTTTTTACAAAGCTCAAAAGTTTGACGGTGTTAAAGATCGGGAACTCTCTCCAAGTGAGATTCATCAAATTTCCGGACGTGCAGGACGCTATGGCTTAAGTCAGGCGGGGCATGTCGGCGCATTAAAACCAGAAGTACTCACTATAATTCAGAAAAAATTTCATAAAGAGGCTACTAATATCGCTATTCCTTTTAATGTCATGGCATCGCTTGAACATATTAAACTCGTAGGCTCCATTTTAGAAGAGAAGTCACTCTTTGAAATTTTAAACTTTTTTGTTAAAAATATGCAGTTTAGCGGGCCATTTCGGGCTGCCAATTTAGAAGGAATGCTTGAAGCTGCAACAATAACTGATCGATTTGAGCTTGATTTAGCTTCAAAATACCATCTCGCTTGCGCACCGCTAAATTTCAAATCGCCTTATATTGTTGCCTCTTATGAACGTTATATTAGAGCCATCGAGAAAGGTCAAAGTGTTTATTACGAAGCTCCTACTATGCTTGGTGAATATGCACAAAGCAGTGAAGAGCTGCTCCAAGCAGAAGATATGGCCAAAGAGATATCACTCTATCTGTGGCTTAGCTACCGATTTAGCGAGCTATTTATTGGTAAAGAAGAAGCCGTTTTTAATCGCGGTGTCATTAACCACTTTATTGAAGAGTCGTTAAAACGGAGTCACTTTGTTCCCAAGTGCCGACAATGTGACAAGACATTAGCTCTAAATACCCCTTATCCTATCTGTCAAAGCTGTTTTACAAAACTAAATTTACAAAAACGTGAACAGGACAAAAGAGAGTCCCACAGTAGACGAAGACGAAGATAACTCTTTACAAAAGCAGAAGCACTATGATGTGAAAAATTAAAAAGAAGCAAAAAAATTCATTAAAGATAGGCAGTAATACGGGATCTAATAAATTACCTCGTCAAAATAACTGCTATATTCACCTTTTTGTTTAAGCAGTTCAGTCGGTGTTCCTTCTTCAATAACACGTCCCTCACTTAAAATGTAGATGTAATCAGCATTTTCCACTGTTTTTAGCCGATGGGTGATAATTAGCATACTTTTTTCTTCAAGATGTTGCTGCAGTGATCTAAAGAGATTGGCTTCGGTCACAACATCAAGAGCTGATGTCGATTCATCCAAAATAATAACATTAGGTTCAGTAATTAACATGCGCGCAATAGCAGCTCGCTGACGTTCACCACCGCTGAGTCTAATGCCGTCTTTACCAATTTGTGTATCAAGACCGTTGGTCAATTTTTTAATGACGCTCTCTAGTTGCGCAATATTCAGCGCTTCATAAAGTTTCTCATCACTGACATCACGACCAAGCGTCAGATTATGACGCAACGAATCATTAAACATTTTGGGCTGTTGCAAAACAAGAGCAATATTTTCTCGCATAACATCCAGACCAATCTCTTTAACATTAATGCCATCAACAAGAATCTCTCCTTTTTTGGTGGCATACAAGCCTAAAAGAATATGTGCCAATGTCGTTTTACCGCTACCGCTTGCTCCCAAAAGAGCGACTGTTTTTCCTTTAGCAATGGTAATGCTAACATCATGTAAAATTTCTTTATCTGCATAAGAGAAACAGATATTCTTAAGCACGATCGTATTGGTACTACTTTTTTTGAAAGGGTCGTGACGATGTTCATAATGCGGCTCTTTTTCTAAGCATAATAGCGCGTCAAGACGTTTTAAAGCAGTTGAGGCATTGGCATAGGTGAAGATGATGTTTAAAAGCTCTTGAAGCGGTGTAATCATAAACCATAAATAGCCAATGACGGCAAACATCTGACCAATGCTCAGATCAGAAAACAGCACCAGTATCATAGCCGTAGCACGGAAAATTTCAAAGCCACCTAAAAAAATAAAAGATGAAAGATGTGAGGCGGCTTCACTTTTCCAACCAAATGATGTTGAAGCATCTCTAATGGATTTGGCATTGGCAATCATTTTATCAATATAGCGCTCCTCTTGATTGTGGGTACGCACCTGAATAAAAAGATCTAGTGTCTCTGATAGGCTATTTTGAAAGGTCTCAATATTTTCATTTTCAGCACGCTTGAGTTTTCCTATACGTTTGCCAAGCATCACGGTGACCATAACAACAATCGGATTTAAAATAAGAATAATAAGCGCAAGTTCTAAATTGATGGTGATGAGAATAACAGCAATGCCGATAAGCGAGAGCACCGATATGAAAAAACGCCCAATACTAACCCCTAAAAAGGTATCAACCGTATTGATGTCGGTGACAAGCTTGGAACTTATGCCGCCACCACCCAGTGATTCATACTCAGCAATAGAGACATCCTTGAGGTGGCGTAGTAGCTTTGTGCGGATCTTGTAGACAATCTCTTTGGAAATTGAGGTAAAGACTTTAGATCCAATGGCATTAAGAATGAAAAACATGAGTCTGAAAAAGAGGGTAATAAAAAAAACAATCATAATATACATGTAAGGTTCATTAGGAGCAAAGAGCGTGTCCATAGCACCAACAAGGGTAGCGGGTTTGTTTAGTAGCACCTCATCAATGAGCAAAGGAAAAAGCAAGGGGATAGGGAGCGATAATGCTACGGCAAAAAAAGCAATAATTTGCCCGATAACAATACGTTTTTTGTGATGCATTGCCTCATCAAAGAGGGTTTGCCATGTCAATTTTTTCATACCGTAATTATAACTAACTACTTAGGAAGAAGTTCTTCTTCGCTATGAAGCTCAAAAGTAGTATTAGCAAGAACACGGTTGCTATCATCATTGACGTGAATTTTCCATGTCCCGGGTGTTCTTCCGTAATAGTAGCGGTAATCATAAACAGATCCATGATGTGCTTGAAGGACAAAATCGTGCTGTCGGTAGTCATATTTTTCATCCGGAGATTCCCAATGAAAAGAGATATTTCTATCAAAAGGGACTCTTTGTGTAAAGAAGGTACATTGAATCCGCTTGCTCTCACCGCCAAGTACTTCACAAAAAATAGAACTTTCAGCATGCAAAGAGCAGGTCAGTGCAACCAAAGCAGCGAGCAGTGCAGACTTCAATGGTACCCCCCCCTGAGAAATTATATACGACTATTGTAGCTAATTACTATCAGTGAAATTCTTAAGCTAAGAGAATCTATAATATCTTTAATATAGTAAAAACCCTAAATAAAGGTTTTCTTCAATGAAAGATTTACAAAACTGTTATATTCTTGACACCTCTGTTATTCTTGATGATCCTGCCAATATTTTAAAAATTAGTCAAAACAATCAAAATGTTGTAGTCATTAGCAATATTATTTTAGCCGAACTCAATTCTAAAAAAGATGATATGCGCTCTGATGCCGGCTTTCGGGCCCGTGAGTTTTTCAGGCTCGCTGATGATGCCACAGGACATCCTATTACCGCAGAAGAGTTACCCGAGTGCCTGCAAAGCCAAAAGAGAGATAGTGATAAATATTACAAACTCTCTTTTATGTTTGACAGCTCCTTGTATGAAGAGGCAATTGAACCGATTGATCTGTATATTGTTCATAGAGAGTCGTATGCAATTACGCACTCTTTTAGCGAACCAAAAGGGCTTAATGATGCCAAAATTGCTGAAATTGCAGATGATTATGACTTGATCTTGTTGACAAATGACATCTCGTTTAAAATTGCGGCGCATATTAAAGGAATCGAGGCACAAAGCATTCAAAATGCAAGTGTACAGCATCCTGAAAATATTGACTTTTCACATACCTACTATTACAGTGAAGAGCCTCATGCTGATGCGGATGAACACTACAACTTTGAGCAGTTGACCTTTATCCAAGAGGCTAAAAGCCAAAGCAGTGAAATTTATGAGACAGGGATTCAAAAATATGCCCTGATGTTCAACAATAATTTAGAATGGTGTGACTTTGATAAACGTTTTGGAGAGCAGTTTGACGAGATGCTGGTGCGTCCAATCAATGTGGAGCAAAAATTTTATTTTTCTATTTTAACACATCCACAAAATTACATCAGCGTCATCGCCGGATCAACAGGGTCAGGTAAAACACTCATTGCCCTTCAAGCAGGCTTACAGCTTTATAAAGAAGGATTGGTTGACGGGATTGTTTATACCAGAAATACAGTAACATCAACTGACCAGCAAGCTGAACTAGG
>CAYZUN010000036.1:0-18579 GCA_964481625.1 uncultured Sulfurimonas sp. | reverse complement strand
ACCTTTTCAACAACATGGCAATTCCAACATATTTTGCTTCAGGTGGAATTGGTGATTGGTATCACTCAGTTTCAATGTATGCAGGTACGAATGATGCCTTGGTTCAATGGTGGTATGGTCACAATGCGGTTGCGTTTGGTTTTACAGTGCCTATTGTTGCAATGATTTATTATTTCTTGCCAAAAGAGTCTGGTCAAGCAATTTATTCATATAAACTGTCACTTCTGTCTTTCTGGGGATTAATGTTTGTTTACCTTTGGGCAGGTGGTCACCACCTTCTTTTCTCAACGGTACCGGATTGGATGCAAACTATGGCTTCTGTATTTTCAGTAGTACTTATTTTGCCATCTTGGGGTTCTGCAATTAATATGCTTTTAACTATGAAGGGTGAGTGGCAACAAGTAGCGTCATCTCCACTGATTAAGTTTATGATTCTTGCATCAACATTCTATATGTTCTCTACATTAGAAGGTCCAATTCAAGCGATTAAATCAGTAAATGCAATTGCGCACTTTACAGACTGGATTGTCGGTCACGTACATGATGGTGTTCTTGGATGGGTTGTTTTCATGATTATGGCAGCACTTTTCCATATGGCTCCACGTGTATTTAAACGTGAGATTTACTCAAAATCTATGATGAACACTCAATTCTGGTTACAGACTCTAGGTGTTATTCTTTACTTTACATCTATGTGGATTGCAGGTATTACTCAAGGTATGATGTGGCGTGCTCACGATGAATTTGGTAACTTAGCTTACTCATTTATTGATACGGTAACGGTATTGCATCCATACTATACAATTCGTGCGGTTGGTGGACTATTATACCTAGTTGGTTTCTTCATGTTCGCTTACAATATTTACAAAACTATGACGGTAGGTCGTCGCGTTGAAGAGAATGAACTTCAAACTGCTTCACCTATGGGCGCATAAGAGAGAGGGGTAAAATATGTTTCATTGGTTAGAAAAACACCCGTTCTTTTTTGCGGTTGCAGTATTTCTTGTAATTTCGTTTGCTGGTCTGGTAGAAATTCTTCCAAACTTTGCACAAGCATCAAGTCCTACTGTTGGTACAAAACCGTACTCAACATTAGAGCTTACAGGTCGTCATGTTTACATCAAAAATAGCTGTAATGCATGTCACTCTCAATTGGTTCGTCCGTTTAAATCTGAGACAGACCGTTACGGTAACTACTCATTAAGTGGTGAGTATGCATATGATCGTCCATTCTTATGGGGTTCTAAGCGTACAGGCCCAGACTTGATGCGTGTTGGTAATTACCGTACAACAGACTGGCATGAGAATCATATGATGAATCCAGCCGCTGTTGTTCCGGGTTCAATTATGCCGGCATATCGATGGATGTTTGTTAATGAGGCAGATGTTGATACAGCATATGCTGAGCAGATAACAATTAAAAATGCATTTAATGTACCTTATAATAAGCCGGTTCCTATGAAAGACGGTAGTACAGAAATAGTAGAGTTAGCAGATTCTCTTGAGGGTGCACATGCATCAGCATTAGCAGAAGCTAAACTTATTGCTGTTGATATGAAAAACCAAGATGTAAAAGATGCGATTGCTGCAGGAAAAATTCCTGAAATCGTTGCATTAATTGCATATATGAATAGTTTAAAATAGGTAAGGTTTAAACATGGATATTGCTGAGCTTCAAGCTTACGGCTATTTTTTTCTTACAGCGTTTTTGGTATTTGTACTTTATGGGTACATCTACCATCTTTACAGCTCTGAGCGAAAAGGTGAGCGTGATTATGAAAAGTATAGCAATATAGCTTTAAATGATGAAATAACCGATAAACCGGTTGAAGAGATCTCAAAAAAAGATGATGATGAGACTCTAAAAAAGGAGGCATAAATGAATAAATTGGTACTCTGGGGAATACTAATTACTGTTGCAATGCTTGGATTTACATATATGGCTGTTGGTGGCTCTAAAGGCGGACTAAACAATGATATTGTAAATATCTTAACCATTATTGCAGCGGTTATACTTGTACTTGTAACAGTATTTGTTGTAATTAAGTACGTTCGTCAAATGCAAACAGACACCGCTACAGGTGAACTTGCAGATGAGAACTGGGATGGTATTGGTGAGTATAAAAATGAACTTCCTGTGGGATGGGCAATTACTTTTTTACTTTCGATGATTTGGGCAATTTGGTATATGTTAATGGGTTATCCTGTTAATGCGTACTCTCAAATTGGTGAATATAACGAAGACTCAAAAGCTCACAATGATAAATTTGAAGCCAAATATGCATCAATCACCGGTGATATTTTGGTAGATATGGGTGAGTCGGTATTCTTGGCAGAATGTAAAGTATGTCACGGTCTAACGGCTGATGGTATTGATGGTAAAGCAGCAAACTTAAATCAGCGTCTTGAAGATAAATCGGTAAAACATGTTATAGAGAACGGTTCAAACTTCTTAGGATATCCGGCACCAATGCCAGATCGTAACGGTTTATTTAATATGAATACGGGTGCATTAATCACTGATGCTGAAATTGCTGCAGTTTCTAAATATGTAGCAAATGGTATGAAAGGTGACGGTGCAGATGCTTTTGCCGGAACATGTGCCGCGTGTCATGGTGCAGATGGTAAAGGTATGGATCTTGTGGCTCCAAATGTTGCAACTTACGATATTAAAACAGTAAAAGCTGTTCTTGATAACGGTAAAAAAGGTGCGATCGGTGTAATGCCATCATTTACTAGATTAAATGATAAACAAAAAGAGGCTGTTGGTGCTTATATCAGTAGCATCAGCAAGTAAGGAGAATAACTATGAATGAAAATAGAGGTTTATTCGTACTCGATGGCATCACTGGTATGCTGATTGCAACGGTATTGCTACTAAGTATCCTTGCCGGTCTTACAGTTTGGAGTCTTAGTGTACAGCAAGCAAATTCAGAAAATTATTATTATCTTGAGAATCCTCAAGATATTAAGATGATTAGCACAGATAATGTGAATCATCTTAAACATAAATAGGGAGAGAACAGATGGATAAAATTCTTACATGGACACTTGTTACTTGTGCTGCAATCACCTTATGGTCAGTATTTACTCCTAACCACTTATTTATTGGTTAAGGGTTCTATTTGACATTTTCACGAGGGCTCGCGGCCCTCATCCTCATAACACTATTTTTTTCACATTCAGAAGCTAAGTATTTATATAAAGATGACGTAGTAGCCAATCCTGATTGGGCATATACAATTGAATCTATCGGTGAAGAACTGTATAAGACAACAGGAATCAGTCTCTATTTAATTATGGAAAAAGAGCTTGATAATAACGAGAGTATTGTTGATTATGAGAAAAAGATAATTAATGAGTTGCAAGAACCTGCTGTCTTATTAACATTTATTGAGCTGAATCAAAAAATTGATATTTTAGCACGACCGGCATCGTTATATGAAGATTTTAATAAAAAACAAGTTTTAAGTCCTAATGCAGGAATCTCTGGAGCTATTGTATCTGCATTGCTATTTGCACGAAGTTATGATGAGTTTAAAGAGTTTCTTACTACTAGCGGGGGAACGATTTTACCCATTATTGCCAACAAGGCTAAAGGTAAAGATATTACATCAAAATATTCTGTAGCCATGTTTAATGGTTACTCTGATATTGCAGAACAAATTGCTGCGTCTCATAGCGTAGAACTTAAATCTGCAGCAGGTAATACAAACAAGAATGTTCTTTTATTTTTTAAACTGATTTTCTACGGTATTCTCCTTTATGGAATCGTTAGATATATAATGATAATACTTAAAAAAAAGAGAGCGTAATGAGTAAAGATAACAGAGCACTTATATGGCCTTATTCTATAGGTGCGTCTATTCTTTTGGTTTTTGGTTTTTGTGTTGTAACTATTATCATCTCATTTGAGCGTCCGGTTGAGCCAAGTGACCTTTATATGCGTGGCTATCATGATGCAGATGCTAATATTAATGAGATTATTGCTAAAGAAATAGCATTTAAAAAACGTTACAATATTGAGTATGTCAGCGAACAGCTTAATATGAAAAATACGGTATTTAAATACCGAGTTAGTGATCTTAATGGCAATGCTGTTGATAGTGCACAATTACGTGTTATAGTGACCCGCCCAAATAATCATAAACACGATAAAGAGCTCAATACCAGCAGTGTTAGCAACGGTATATACACCTTTGATGGTATCACATTACCAGAACCAGGCAGATGGGATATTATGACACATGTTCAAGTAGGTGAGTTTGAACGTTACTATAACTTAAAAGCGGATACACGACATGAGAGTACTTTTGAGTATTAAATGAGCTCTGTTAAAGAGACACATATCCTTCCAAGTTCACGCTCCATCCGTGAACGCTACCTATTCTTAAAAGAGTCAAATCGACTTCTTCCTTTTTATATTACTATTTCTGAGTTTATGCAGCGATCGGTTATCGCTAAAGCAAAAATGAATATTGATGATGACCATCGTATTATGTTACTGTTAGAGGCATCAGATTTTAAAGATTTCTCAGCACTTAATATTGAACGAAATTTCTTTACATTTATAACCAACAGTAGTTATATTTTTCGTTTTTTTGAAGAGCTGAGCGCGGAACTTGTTGAAATTAAAGCCTTAGAATTAGCGGATACTTACGCAGAGTATGAAGAGCATATTGAGATATTAAAAGAGCTCTATGAGCGATATAAAAAGTTATGTGAAGAGAGAGGTATTTATGAGAAGATTTTTCTACCGCAAGATTATGAGTTAAATAAGCAGTATATTAAGAACTTGGGAAAAATAATTTTACATGTAGAAGGGTATCTAACCAATTTTGAACTCAGCATTTTACAGCAGTGCAGTAAGATTACTGATGTTGAACTGCACTATGAAGCAAGCCGTTTTAATAAAAAATTGAGTTCAAAATTTTCAGATTTAGGCTTAGAGCTTGAGGAGGGTACTGCATACCACATCAATTTTAATACATTAGAGATTATCTCCAAGAGCAGAATTGTGAACCAATTTAATGTTGTAACCCAATCATTTTCGCAGCGACTCTTGCAAGTCGGCTTTGTGAAACAGCGTATTTACGAGTACATTAACAGTGGCATTGATGCAGAGCACATTGTAGTGGTAACGCCAGATGAGAACTTTACTGAGATGCTTCGTGACTTTGACGGTGAAGGTAATTTTAACTTTGCCAAGGGAACATCACTTGTAAGTTCAAAGTTTTACAAGTCACTTAAGGCATCGTATGATGTTCTTGATAATGCTACAGTAGAAAATCAAAGCAGAATAGAGCGATTAAAGATAATACATCAACTCAAAAGTAATTTTAAACGTCCTGTTGCCGAGGTCGATTTTGAGAGTTTGTTAGTACCTTTTATGGAGTATGAGTTAGAGAGTCGTGTTAAACAGATTATTCACGAAGAACTCTACACATTTACAAAAGTACTTGAGCAACTTCACGCCAGCTCTTTAAAGTCAGCACTGCATCTTTTTTTAAAGCGTGTGGCAGCACGATCAATAGATGATGTCGGTGGTGGAAAGATTACCGTGATGGGACTCTTAGAGACACGTATGATTACTTTTGAAGGGGTGATTATTGTCGATTTTAATGAGGGCTTTGTGCCGCGACGGAGCGAGAAAGACCTTTTTTTAAACTCAAAAGTAAGAGAACGCTCCAATCTTCCAACACTTCATGATAGAGAGTCTTTGCAAAAACTTTATTATAGCAATCTTATCAGCAGAGCTAAAAAAGTCTCCATCAGTTATGTTGATGATGTACAAAATATTCCCTCACGCTTTTTAAAGGAACTCGAAATTCGTGTTAATACTAACAGTTTTAATGAGCAGTTTTCAGAAATACTGTTTCAACGTTATCCGTCTCGTAGCCAAGAAGATAGTAATATTGAGGGAAATTACGATTTCAGAGCATCACCACTCTCAGCTTCAAAGCTTAAAATATTTCTTACATGTAAACGTGCATTTTATTACCGATATATTCAAAAACTCCGCTCTCATGAGATTGAAAAAGATCTGCCAAGTGAGCATATGATCGGTACGACAATTCATGAAGTACTTAAAGAGGTCTACTCTGCTCAAAAAAGTTATAAGAGCAGTGATGTACTGCGACGTGCCATAACTTTAAATTTTGAGAAGATGATCTCCAATAATGTACTGCATGAGTATCAGCTTAAATTATGGCTCAGACGGCTTGAACCTTTTATTCTTAAGGAGATAGCTCGATTTTGTGAGGGCAGTGAAGTCCTCTATTGTGAAAAGCGATTTGAAAAAGAGGTTCGTGGCATTACGCTTAGCGGCATTATTGATCGGGTTGACCAAAATGGTGAGACGACAGAAATACTAGACTATAAGAGTGGCTCTTACAAGCTTTACACAAAAAAAGGGGTTGAGAAAGCAACCGATTTTCAGTTGGAGTTTTACTATCTGCTCATTGATGGAGCAAGAAAAAAAGCGGCATTTTATGATCTTAAAGAGTGCCGAATTGTTGAAGAGAATTTTCTAGAAGAGAAGCTTGAACGACTTGATGCAATATTAAAAGAGTTAAGCCAAACAACACATTTTAGTTTTGAGATGACAGATGATAGATCAGCGTGTCGTTATTGTGACTACATTCACTTGTGTAAGCGAGGGTAACTGATGGCATTTCAACCTTTTTTAGCTTATGAAGCGAGTGCGGGCAGCGGCAAGACTTTTATGTTGGTAGTGCGTTATTTGAGTCTGCTGTTTATGGGAAAAGAACCTTCCAAAATTTTAGCACTCACTTTTACCAATAAAGCAGCTAATGAGATGCTTGAACGTATTGTACTAACCTTAGAGACGCTGCAAGAGCGAAGAGAGGGCGAACTTAAAGAGATTGCCAATGTCATTGAGAAAAGCCCTAATGAGATTCTCTCGATGCGCCAAGAGGTCTTAAAACGCTTTTTAAACAGTGACACCAAAGTGATGACGATTGATAAGTTTTTCTCCATAATTTTGAGAAAGTTTTCACTTCATGCAGGAATTATGCCGACATTCTCAACGCATGAGTCACAGCATGAAATTAAGATGCTGACACGCTTTTTAATGGAACTCTCAACAGCAGTTAAAGAGGAATCGTTAATTAATTTGACGCTTATTAATCATGCCCAACTTTCAGAGACTATTGGACTTTTAAGTCAGCTCTATATGTTACGAAACAGACTTGACACATCATCTTACGCTCCCCATGCCTATTTACATGTAAAAGATGAAGTACTTGTTGAAGTAGAGAAGCTAAGAGTATTGGTACAATCACATAAAGATGCATCAAGTACAGCTAAAAAAAGTATGGATATTGATAGTTTTGAAGCACTGCTTAAAAAGAGTTGGTACACCAAAGAGAGCTTAAATTACTCTACGTACAAAAAATGTTTTGTTCCACAGATGGATGATTTACTTCTCTCAATTCAGCAAAAACTTCAACAGTTTTATTATTTCAAAGAGCAGAACTATTTTTATGAACTTTTTTCACTGGTAGATATTTATGAAAAGAGTAAACTCTTTGTTGCTAAAGAGGACAGTGAACTAGGTTTTGATGATGTTACGGCACTGGTCTATAAGATGCTTTCAGATGAGAGCCTTTCTCGAGAGTTCCTCTATTTTCGACTCGACTCAGAGATTGATCATCTGCTTCTTGATGAATTTCAAGACACCAGCACGGTACAGTTTGAAATTTTAGCGCCTATTATCAATGAGATTTGCTCAGGTGTTGGGGTGAGTGATGCTAAATCGCTCTTTTTTGTAGGTGATGTCAAACAGTCAATTTACCGTTTTCGCGGCGGGATTAAAGAGCTCTTTTATGAAGTAGCCAATCGTTACAGTGTTAATGTCGCGTTGTTGATTACGAACTACCGGAGTTCTCGTGCTGTGGTCAATTTTGTCAACCGTACTTTTGAGAGTAAAATTGACGGCTACAAACCACAGCAGGTAAAACCGGGTGCAACTGAGGGTTATGTTGAAGTGGTTGAAGATGATGAGCTTTTAGATGCCGCCGTGGGGCAGGTTAAAAAGTTATGCTCTCTTGGTGTTGATGAGAATGATATTGCTATTTTATGTGCCACCAATGGTGATGGTTTAAAGATTGAAGAAGCACTTAAAGCCGAAGCAATTGATGTGGTAACGGAGACGACATCAAAATTGATTAATCAACCGCGTATTCAAGCATTGATTGAATATTTGAAATATATCTATTTTAAAGAAGAGATTTACGCCCGTAATTTTTTCTCTTTGATTAATCAGCCCCCTCAAAGTATTGAATATGTTGACTGTAACCGGGTTACCTTGGTGCCGCATATTAAAAGTGTTATTGAGAGATATGAACTCTATGACGGTGACTTAAATGTTATTAGTTTTCTTGAAGCACTCTATCGCTGTGCAGATATTGAAGCGTTTATTTTTGAATATGAACGTATTGATGTCTCATCAGTTAGAACCGATCAGATGGGTGTAAAAGTATTGACTGTGCATAAATCTAAAGGATTAGAATTTGAGCATGTGATTGTGCTTGATCGTTTTGGAACCGGGCGACCCAATAATAGCAGATTGATTTTTGAGTACGATGGTGTTAATTTGTGCAATATCTTTTTGCGTCAAAAAGGTCGGGATGCCTTAGATAACCGGTATCAAAATGCACTCTCAAAAGATGCCAAGTTAAGTCATGAAGATAATCTGAATGCCCTGTATGTAGCTTTTACACGAGCGCGTGAGAGCCTCTTTGTGGTGAAAAAGAGTAAAAGTTCAAAGTTTGATATGTTAGATTTAGAAGTAATGCAGCTCGGTAATTTACATGTAAATGCAGCAGAAGAAAAAATTGTCGAAACAGAGGAATCAATTGCTTACAGCCCAATAGTATTAGGACGTCAAGAGGAACTCTTAAAGCCAGAAAATGAAGAAGAAGAAAACTTACATGCCATTGATTTTGGTCTGGCGCTGCATTACACTTTAGAGATGGTTGACTTGCATGATAGCAGTAGTATTGCATTAACGATGAATAGTGTGAAAAATCGCTTTGGGGCACGGTTGAGTCAAGAGGATTTTGATGCCATTGAGCGCAGAGTGATGAGACTGCTTAATGATCCTAAATTTCAAGAGCTGATTTTAGGAGTTTGTCATAAAGAACAGCCTATTGCTTACAGTGGTGAATTGCGCTATCTTGATTTAATGGTAGAGAAACATGACGAGATTATTGTTATTGACTATAAGAGTTCGCGGCTCTTTGAAGAGAAACATCTTAAACAGGTTGGTTTTTATAAAAATGCACTGCAGAACATTTTAAATAAGCCGGCAGATGCATACTTGATCTATCTGCTTGAAGGCAGAACAGAGATACATAAGCTATAAATCTTAAAAAAACCTAAATTTAAGTAGTATATAAGTAAAATAAAGTATAATTTCGCCACTAAACGAGACTTGAAAGGAATTATGGAATGAAATTTACTAAAATTGCAACTCCAGAGATGATCGAGCAAAAATGGATTCTTATTGATGCAGAAGGTAAAACTTTTGGTCGTATGATGACAGAAATCGCTACCCATCTTCGTGGTAAAAATAAACCGTACTTTACACCAAATGTTGATTGTGGCGACTATGTTGTTGTTATCAATGCATCAAAAGCAGCTTTTAAAGGTGCTGGAAAAATCGCTGATAAAGAGTACTTCTCACACAGTGGTTACTTCGGTAGTACTAAAAGTGTTAAGATGATGGAACTTTTAGAGAAAAATCCTGAGAAGTTATTTAAACTATCAGCTCGTGGTATGTTACCTAAAACAAAATTAGGCGCTAAGCAGCTTAAAAAATTAAAAATTTATGCAGGTGCTGAGCATCCTCACACTGCACAAATTAGCAAGTAAGGAGATCAGATATGGCAAAAACTTACGCAACAGGACGTCGTAAAGCATCAATCGCAAAAGTATGGTTAACTCCAGGCAGTGGTAATATCACTATTAATGGTCTTTCACTAGACGCATGGTTAGGTGGCCTAGAAGCTAAAAAATTACGTGTTAAACAACCGTTAGCACTGACTAAACAGAATGAAAGCGTTGATATTGTTGCTACTACTTTAGGTGGTGGTTTCGGTGGTCAAGCTGACGCACTTCGTCACGGTATCTCTCGTGCTTTAGTTAAGTATGATGAGTCATTCCGTGCGATCTTAAAACCTGAAGGTATGATGACTCGTGATTCACGTGTTGTTGAACGTAAGAAACCAGGTAAGCGTAAAGCACGTCGTTCTCCACAATTTTCTAAACGTTAATTGTTACACTTCTTTTCAGTACCTTTTGGTGCTGAAACCCTTTTAAAGACTCTATTTCTGTTATAATCCCTACTATGAAATTTCTACTCTTTTTAATTTTTACATGTAATTTGTTTGCAGCAACACTGCATTTAAGCACTCCAAACAACCCATCACGTATTAACCCCATTTTAGCAACGGACGCCGGAAGTAGTGAAGTGGCCGGTTTTATTTTTAATGCACTACTCAAATACGATAAAAATGCCAAAGAGATTATTGGCGATTTGGCATCGTCGTATCACTTTGAAAACAACACCACACTTATTTTTAATTTACGAAAGAATGTCAAGTGGCATGATGGTGCTTCCTTTAGCGCAGATGATGTACTCTTTACTTACAATTTAATTAATTCACCTCAAGTTGTCTCCCCTTATACTTCTACTTTTAGAGAGGTGAAAAATGTTGAAGTGCTCAATAAGTACAAATTAAAAGTGACCTATAAAAAGCCATATTTTAAAGCACTAGAGACGTGGATGATGGGAATCTTGCCGCGTCATATTTTAAAAGATGAGCAAAACATTATGAATAGCGAGTTCAATACTAACCCCATTGGTACGGGGCCGTACCGACTCAAAACATTAGAGTTTTCAAAAAATATTGAACTGAGTGCTTTTGATGATTACTTTGAACATCGAGCGTTTATTGATACGATCTCTTTTCATGTAATTGCTGACCCAATGACACGTTTTTTGATGCTAAAATCTTCTCAAATTGATATTGGTTCATTAGAAGCAATGCAACTAGAGCGGCAGCTCGATGAGAGCTTTCATAAAAACTTTAATATTATTGAAGATATCTCAAAAAGCTACACTTACTTAGGCTTTAATTTACGAGATGAAAAGTTTCAAGATGCAAGGGTGAGAAAAGCACTCTCTTTAGGCGTGAACCGTAAAGAGTTGGTAGATATTTTGTTTCTTGGACACGGACAGGTATGTCGTGGACCATTTTTACCTGGAGGGCCTTCATTTAATCAAGAAGTTAAGATTCCTGAATTTAATCCAACCAGAGCCAAAACGCTACTCAAAGAGGCAGGCTTTGATGAGAACAATCCTTTCTCTTTTGAGATAGCAACATCAAATTCAAGTTCTATTCGCCCCTATGCCGCACAAATTATTCAACACCAACTCTCAAAAATTGGCGTAAAGGTGACACTGCGAGTGATGGAGTGGCAGGCATTTTTAAATATGGTGGTTTTCCCTCGAGAGTTTGAGACTGTTCTTTTAGGATGGTCTTTATCATTATCACCTGACCCCTATCTGTTATGGCATTCCGATAATGATAAGGCAGGGGCATTTAATTTCATAGGCTATCATGATGACGAGGTTGATGCATTGATTGAGCAGATGCAAGGCATTGTTGAACGTGATCACTTAGCACAAGTTCAAAGAGAGATATTTGCTCGTATTGTAGAAGATGACCCCTATCTGTTTCTTTTTATCCCAAACAGCATTACCGTAGTAGATAAAAAAATACAAAACATTGAGCCAACCATTAATGGCATTTGGCATAACTATATTGATTGGAAAAAAGAGTGACAATTTTATTTGATTTAGACGGAACTTTGATTGATTCGACAGAGGCAATTTTAGAGAGTTTTCATAACTCTTTTAAAATACATGTACATGAAGCGCCTAGTGATGAGGCTATTACGGCACTTATTGGTCATCCGCTAGATGTGATGTACCGTGATTTGGGTGTTAAAGAAGATAGAGTTTGGGATTTTGTAGCAACTTACAAAGAGCACTACAGAAAAATCTCAAGAGAAAAAACTTTAATGCTAGACAATGCTATTGAGGCAGTAGAGTTGGCAGTTGCTCATGCCCGCATTGGTATAGTAACTACTAAAACAGGACGATACTCTAAAGAGCTGCTTGAACACTTTGGAATCATGCACCATTTTGAACTGCTTATTGGTCGTGAAGATGTTGATAATCCTAAGCCTCATGCCGAGCCTATTCTTAAGGCAGTTGCATTTTTTAAATGCAATAAAGAGACGTGCTGGATGATTGGAGATACCCGTCTTGATTTGGAATCAGCTAAAAATGCTAACGTAAATAGTGTCGGAGTTTTAAGTGGATATGATAATATGGAGCAATTATTAACATATTCTGATGTTATAAAAAAAGATGTTCTTGAGGCAGTACGATTTATCATAAAAAAGTGATATTTTGACGCACTTTTTTTACCTTTTACATATATAAATATGAGTCAAGCTACATTTAAGAGCAACTTTCATAGAATACTAGGACATTTAGAATAGAAAAAAAGATCTAATTTTTTAATATTCTACAATTAACTTTAAATATGAGGGAGAACCCATGCTTGAAATCAGATGGCACAGCCGTGCTGGACAAGGCGCCGTAACCGGAGCGAAAGGTCTGGCTTCTGTTGTAGCTGAAACAGGTAAAGAGGTACAAGCCTTTGCATTCTACGGATCTGCAAAACGTGGTGCATCTATGACAGCGTACAATAGAGTTGACGATAAGGTAATTTTAGATCATGGAAAATATATGGAACCAGACTATGTATTTATTCTTGATCCGGGTTTAGCTTTTACAGATGATTTTACGTCACATGGTAAAGATACGACACAGTATATAATTACAACGCATTTGAGCAAGGCAGAGTTGATTGCGCAAATTCCTGAAATTCAAGGCATGGAAGATCGTGTTTATGTGCTTGATTGTTTTTCGATTGCACTTGATACAATCGGTAGAGCAATTCCAAATACACCGATGCTAGGAGCTTTTATAAAAGTTAGTGGTATGTTTGAGTTGGAGTATTTTCAAAATGCAATGAAATCGATACTAGGAAAACTTCCAGAAAAAATTATCGATGCAAATATGGTTGCTATTGAGCGCGCATATAACGAAGTAAACTAAAGGGCCTGTAATGAGTAAAAGTATTAAAGATATGGGATGGGACGAGCTGGTTCAAGGAGCAGCTCTGTTCTCGTTTGAAGGTGAAGTTGACTATGAGATGTCACAAGTTCAGCCTGAAGATAGAAAATATGCTGAAACCAACTCACGAAATGCCTATGTAGGTGATTGGAGAGTTGAAAAACCGGTATTTAATAAAGACTTCTGTATTGACTGTCAATTCTGTTGGATTTACTGCCCGGATACCTCCATTATCTCACGAGACAAGAAGATGATTGGTGTGGATATGGATCACTGTAAAGGGTGTGGTATCTGTGTTGAAGTATGCCCAACCAATCCAAAATCACTGCTAATGTTTAATGAAAATACAGACAATGAAGAAGCACTAGAGCAGTGGCCTGAAAAAGACGAGAAGGGTGAATAATGAATAACAAAGTAATGGATCTAAAAAAAGTTGAGGTATGGGATGGCAATATGGCCGCATCTCAAGCTTTCAGACAAGCTGACATTGATGTCGTTGCTGCTTACCCTATTACGCCATCGACTCCGGTAGTTGAAAACTATGCAACATTTGAAGCAAATGGTTACATTGACGGTGAGTTTGTTATGGTTGAGTCAGAACATGCTGCAATGTCAGCATGTGTCGGTGCATCTGCTGCCGGTGGGCGTGTTGCAACAGCAACATCATCACAAGGTTTTGCACTGATGGTTGAGGTGCTTTACCAATCTGCCGGTATGCGTTTGCCAATTGTTCTTGCTCAAGTTAACCGTGCTTTAGCATCACCGCTAAATGTAAATGGTGACCACTCCGATATGTACCTTGGTCGTGATACCGGCTGGATTAATATCTCTACATTCTCACCTCAAGAAGTATATGACTTAACACTCTGTGCTTTTAGAATTGGTGAGCATTTGGATGTTCGTCTTCCGGTAAATATTAATCAAGATGGATTTATGTCATCACATACGGCACAAAATATCCGTACACTTGATGATAAAACAGCATGTGACTTTGTAGGACCATACAAAGCAGTTAATGCAATGCTTGATTTCTCCAAACCCGTAACACATGGTGTCCAGACTGAAGAAGATTGGCATTTTGAGCATAAAGCAAAACAGCATGATGCAATGATGCGTTCACGTAAAGTGATTGATGAAGTTTTTGCTGAGTTTAAAGAACTGACGGGTCGTGAGTATAAAGCAGTTGAATCATACGGTATGGAAGATGCAGATGTAGCTATTGTTGCCTTTGGTACAACGTTTGAGACGGCTAAACTAGCGGCTGATGCTATGAGAGAAGAAGGAATTAAAGCAGGTATTATTGCTCCTCGTATCTTTAGACCATTCCCACTTGAAGAGATTGCTACGCAACTACAAAATGTTAAAGCAATTTCATGTATGGATAGAAGTGCACCCGGTGGAACTGTAGGAGCACTTTACAATGAAATTGCAGGCGCACTTTACAACTCGTCGGCTCGCCCGGTACTTAGCAATGTTATTTACGGTCTAGGTGGTCGTGATATGACAGTAAGTACACTCAGTGACATCTATAGAGACTTAGCTAAAGAAGCTGCATCAGGAAAACTTAACGGAACAATTCAGAGATTTGTTGGCGTTAGAGGACCTGAACTAAATTACTATAACGCATAAGGAGGCAGAAAATGAGTGGAAATAAAGTAATTAAAAACTTAAAATCGTTTTCGACAGCTGCTGAACGTTTTGAAGGGTCTCATGTTCTATGTCCGGGATGTGCACACTCGATTATTGTTCGTGAGATTTTAAATGCAACGAACGACAACTTAGTTGTTTCTGCATCAACAGGATGTTTAGAAGTATGTACGGCTATTTACCCGCATACTTCTTGGGACTGTTCATGGATTCATATCGGTTTTGAGAACAGCTCAACAGCAGTTGCAGGTGCAGAAGCGATGAATAAAGCACTTCGTAAAAAAGGCAGAATTTCTGCTGATGAGCCAGAGCCAAAATTCGTGGCTTTCGGTGGAGACGGTGCAACATTTGATATCGGTTTCCAGTGGTTATCAGGATGTTTCGAACGTGGTCACGACATGATGTATGTCTGTTTAGATAATGAAGTCTATGCAAATACCGGTGGACAGCGTTCAAGTGCAACTCCCATTGGAGCAAGTGCAACGACAAGTCCAGCAGGTAGTACAAGTTACGGTGAAAAGAAGAATAAAAAAGATATTATCCAGATTATGGCAGCACATGGTTCACCATATGTGGCTCAAGTCGCTCCAAACAAATGGAAAGATATGATCAAAAAAATTCACAGAGGATTTGATACTAAAGGTCCTGTTTACATCAACGCAATGAGCGCCTGTACAACAGAGTGGAAGTTTGCACCGCATGAGACAATTGAGGTTTCTGACCTTGCAACTGACTCATTAGTATTCCCGCTTTATGAAATTATTGATGGAAGAGAGCTAAACATTACCTACCGTCCTAAAAACATTGTAGCGGTACGTGATTATCTTGGAGCGCAACCTCGTTTTAAACATCTCTTTAAACCTGAGTACAAATACTTAATTAAAGAGTGGCAAGAGCGAACAGATGCTTATTGGGAATACCTACAGCGTCGCGAAGAAGCAAGAGTATAATTACTCTGCTTTTTGCACTTCTTATTACTTTTTGCTTCTAAAACTCACTTCAAATTTTTCAGAACTATTACCTTTTACTTTAACATTAAATGCAACTAAGTTTCCTTTTTTGAATTGATATTTTTTTGATGTATCAATAGTATTATTGACATGATTGTTAAATGGAATAAGCAGTTCGACATTTTTGGTTTCATCAGAGCTATTTTTAAGAGCGTACTGTACTGTAGCACTGTAGTAACGCTTGTCGTCATTACGCTTTACTACGGTTTCAGTTACTCTCAAATCAAAATTCTTGCCTAATTTGAGATCTATAGGGGTATCTTTTGGTGTATGCTTTAGGGACGTTTCCCCTAAAAGAATCGTTTTGTCTTGCAGGTTTGAGTACGTGCGAACTACGCCTTTAGGGAGTGGAAAATCGAGACCTTTAAAGTGAAGATATTGTGTAACATCGTGTTTTACTTCACCATGGAGATACGATGGATTTGAAAGCCGTGCATTATAGCGACGATTTACATGTATATTTTTTTCATCAATAAATTTGATTTGCGTTTTTTCATTATTGGCAAGGGTCACTTTAAAAGGTATGGAGTAAAAATGGTACCCCTCGTACGCTTGATGTGCCACTGCAGAGGATGCATTAGCCATGACCATCGCTTTTGAAGCTCTGTAGTAGGCTTCAGGTCTGCTTGCTCGGTTAATATCTCCGGCTAATACATGTAAATCGGTATTATTAAAACGTTTCCCGGAACGGTTGTTAATGGTAATCCAACCGCTAAGATCAGTACGATTACCGCTAAGATTTAAAATATAATCGCTCTTCCAATCAACACTGTTAATGAGGTAGTCGAGTTCCATAGTGCTTTTAACGGTTTTATTGGCAGTAATGTTCCAAACTAATGAAGGTTTGGTAATGAGTTCATCAGGAACAGTTTTTAAAATGACATCATTGCTAGAAACTGTAAAAATTTCATTTTGAGATGTTTTTACAATACAGGAGGCTCCATCATTAGAAAGCAGCTCTGCTGAGAGAATTTTAAAGTTATTACGATCGGTTGCAATGCGTACACTAACCTCTTTGGCAATATGTGCTTCAAGCAGTTTTGCTTGTGTTAATTTATCAAAACGAAACTGTTGCGAATAAAGAGTAATGGCATCATCAAAGCTTACATTAACCGAATCCGTCTCAATGGTCTTGGCTACTCCTTCATAAACGATAGTAGTATCTTTTTGATTTACATGTAAATTGCGTTCTTCGTGTACCAAGGCAATAGAACCGTTATAGACAATAAGTGAGTTATTGAGTAAATCATTGCTAAGTTGGGCACTATATGCGCTATTTACTAACAGTAAAGATGAGACCAGACTTAAAGAAAATTTTTTCATAATAACACTCCTTTAAATATATGCTACACTATCAATAAAAATAGAGGGTAACCATGCCATTACTTGATAGTTTTACAGTCAATCATACCATCATGCCTGCTCCTGCTGTTCGCCGTGCTAAAGGGATGAAAACGCCATGTGGTGATGCTATTACGGTGTTTGATTTGCGTTTTTGCAAACCCAATGAAGAGATAATGAGCGAGAAAGCAACTCATACCTTAGAGCATCTTTTTGCCGGTTTTATGCGTGAGCATCTCAACTCGGAGCATACCGAAATTATCGACATTTCGCCTATGGGGTGCCGTACGGGATTTTACATGAGTGTTATCGGTACACCCGATGAAGAGGAGATTGTGAGTGCTTGGGAAGCATCCATGAAAGATGTACTTGCAGTGCCTTCGCAAGACGATATTCCAGAGTTAAATATCTACCAGTGCGGTACCTATGCCATGCACTCCCTTGATGAGGCAAAAGCGGTAGCACAAAACGTATTACGACGCGACATTGACATTATGGATAATGAGGCACTAAAACTTGATATGTCACTAGTAGGAGCATAAATGTTCATATTGCTGCCAATGGATTCAGATGACACGCAAGAGGGAAAACTCGTCCCGCTTAATGATGTCAAAAAATGGGCACTCATTGACTTTGATGCGGGTGAAGTGGTTGAGATACGCTATTTTGACACTCGTGAAGAGATAAAAGAACTTGTTGAAATTGTGATTGTTGTGGGTGATAATGAGTATGTCTGGCCATTTATTGAAAACCAGATAATTGTACTTGTAGCTCATACCCAACGCTCAATAGACGACATTATGGAATCTTTTATTTTCAAAGAACTGCACGAATTAGCGTATTAGATGAAACAGTTTTTAGAGCTTTTTAATCCCTATCCGGGCAATCAGTTTTTACTTGTAACAACGCATTGTGATGAGATGGCAACAGCCCTTGCAGAGATGCTAAGCAAGGTCGATGGAACTTTGAGTTTGCACTGTTTTCCCGGCGAAAACGAGGATGTGGAAGCTAACAATATTAAGCGAAGTGACATAGCTGATTTTAAATCATTTCCACGAGCACTGCCACGAAGTAATGATATGGTAATTCTTCAAGATGTCTACCATCAACATGAGTCAAAAGAGCGAATCATAAAACAGATGTACGCTACACTAGCAAACACAGGTGATATCATCATCATACAGCGTCGCGGCACTATGGATTTTGAAGCGATGCTAGAGATGCTAGAAGCCTTTGAATTTCGTGCAGGTAGCACTATTGACTGTCACCCTGACTACGATTTAGTGATGGGAAAAAAGATGCATATGTGGGGAAATGGGCTGTAATGTTTCTTTGAAACTCAGC
>CAYZUN010000035.1:0-19817 GCA_964481625.1 uncultured Sulfurimonas sp. | reverse complement strand
CAGCTTGAAGATATTCTTTACCTTTTCGTGTTAAGTAAAGCTTATTATTTCTCTTTTTAATCAGACCTCCTACTTCAACAATAGTTCTAGCTCTTATGGCAGAGAGTTGTTCTTCTTCTAAAAAACGCTTTGTCCATTTTAGATATTTTTGAGCTCTTAAACTTGGAGAAGTAAGAGTTATAGATTCAACGAGCTTAGTTGGAAGATTTCCTTTTGCAGTTAGCTTTAAACCTTTCTCAGGAATAGCTTCTAGCAGTACCTTTATCTCTCGTAACACAGGAGGGTTTACAAAAGAGTGGTCTAAAAAACCTGGGTTGATTTTTAAATTTATCTGATCAAATTGCTCGTATGCGTCATCAAGGTTTAACTTCTTCACTAACATGTGTTTGAGCTTTTCATATAATTATAGCACAAAGGTTTTACCCAATATTCGTAAAAACCTCTTGAACATCATCATCTTCTTCAATCTTTTGAAGCATCTTATCGACCTCTTCTTGCTGTTGTTCCGTTAATGTAATTGGAGTATTGGCAATACGCTGTAAGTTGGCTTTAGTCAGTTCAATTTTCATATTTTCAAATGCTTCATTTAAGCTTCCAAAATCTTTATAGTCAGCGGTAACTAAAACGATGCCGTCTTCTTCTTCAATCTCTTGTAAACCGGCATCTATGAGTTCGAGTTCTAACTCTTCTATATCCATCTCTTCTGTTTTGTTAAACTCAAAAATTGCTTTGCGTGAGAACATAAATTCCAGTGAACCTTTATTAAGCATTTCTCCGCCATTTTTATTGAAATGATTTTTCACATTGGCAACCGTACGCGTGTTATTATCAGTGGCACACTCAACAAAAACTAAAACACCGTGGGCACCTTTACCTTCAAAATTTACCTCAAGCATATCACTTGCATCTTTAGCCGTTGCACGTTTAATGGCGGCGTCAATATTATCTTTTGGCATATTTTCTGCTTTGGCATTTAATATTGCCGTTCGAAGTCTCGGATTCATATCAGGGTCGGTTCCACCCTCTTTAGCCGCCATGGTAATAACTTTACCTAACTTTGGAAAGAGTTTTGACATCGCCCCCCAACGTTTTAATTTTGAGGCTTTTCTATATTCAAATGCTCTTCCCATTGTTTCCCTTAGATTATTTTTATTTATAGAATTATACAGAAAATTTTAGTATTATTTTAAAAATAAATGACTTGGAGCTGTTTATGGATGATTTTTCAACTGAAGGTACAAAAATTCTGGTTTTACTTGGTATTTTGGTAGTTTTCATATTTATACTAAGACAAAAAAAAGAAAAATAAACCTTTTTTAATACACTAATAACCATTTTTGCAATATAATAAATGTATATTTTAAATTAACTAAATTGGTATTTATGAAAAAATTATTAACTTTATTTTTACTATTATTTACAATGCTTGAGGCAAAATCTGAGCATATTTTGCTTGACTTTGAAGGTATTAATTCAACTCCAAGTCCAGTGGGGGGTTTTTATGACGCGAAATATGGTATTATATTTGATGATCATGTTGGTGCTTACAACCACAGTGATTATGTCTTTTCAAATGAACCATCATCTGAAACAATGATTTTTTCTTTTTCTACATTTAGCATGACAAAAAGTTCTGGTTTCACTAATGCACTTTCATTTTACTACTCTAATAATACAAGTACCTCTGTTACCATTTTTGATGCCTCTAATAATATTCTTTCTTCTGTAACTATAGGTTCTACAGGCAATACAGATCCCAATGCTCCTAACTCATGGAAACATATAAGCTTGCCTTTTAATGGTAATGCAATACACGTAGAATTTGGCGGTAATACTCTGTATGACAACATCCGACTCGGTAGCGTTGATGTTCTGACACTATCAGATGCCTTAAAACTTCTTTTAGGACTGCTTTTAGCCTTCATTTCAATCAAACATCTATATCAAAAAAAATATGTCTAAGCCACAAAACAATGAAATAAAAAAATTCATTATTCTCTATATTCTCTACATGCTAATAGCTTTTATGCTCATTGAATATGAGAGCATGAAAAACTTCTTGCAACTCGACTTTTTTTATACCGGAACTGTTGTTTGGCTAAGTACGCATTTAATTGAACTCATTGGCATCAATGTTACTTCAAGTGGGGCGTTTTTGCATCTAAACAGTGCTGTAATGGAAGTGAAATTTGGTTGTAATGGTCTTGAAGCAATTTTACTTTACTGTGCTGCTGTTTTAGCATTTCCTGCATCATGGAAAACGAAAATTTTAGGTGTTCTTATTGGTTCGACACTGCTGCAACTCTTCAATCTTTTTAGAATTGCTCTGCTTGCATGGGTCTTAGAGTATCATCGTAATATTTTTGATGTTATGCATGAGTACATCACGCAAAGCATTATGATTGTGATTGCTTTTGTAATTTTTCTTATTTATTTACAGTATGTCAACGATGAAAAAACTACTCTTTCATAACAAAATTGTTAAAATACTCTTCTTCTTTTTGCTGAGTTTTGCACTAATTCTTCCTGTGTGGCTTCAAATAAACAGTTACTACAGCCACTTTATCACCAACATTACATTTCATGCAGCAGCACTAAAATATGAATTTAACATTACCAAAACAGCAGTTCAAGGTAAGCAGATTACGTTTACTATCAAGAACAAAACACCCATCAAAGATTTTAGAGAGATTGAAAGAGTCATTGATGCAGACATTACTTTAGATACAAGTTCCATAACATTTAATGTTCCCATGACACTTGCCTTGCTGCTGGCATTAACACTCTCATTTAACGGTAGCATTAAAGCCAAAAGCTATCTCTTATTAAAGAGTATGGGGTTGTTACTTCTTTTACATGTAATTACGATTTTAATTATTTCAGTCTCTACCTTAATACAGAGTGCTTACAGTTCACCACTCATGCAATTTTACCTGAACCGATTTTACTTGCCCCAAGAGTTTATTTTCAACCTTGCATCCATACTTAATAGTTATGCCTCACGATTTGAACCCTTTTTACTCGCAATTTTTACGTGGTGGATGCTGCAAGCAATGAAAGATGATGTTCCTAAAAGTAGTAAGAAAAATAATCTTCCTAGTTTTTAAAATACTCTGGAATCAACTCTTTAATACGTTTATAAATCTTCTCAAAATCAGTCGAATAGACACGATTTTGCCCAATAGAAGTAAGAAAATTCGTATCACCTTTCCACCGTGGAACAATATGCAGATGAATATGTTCTGCAATTCCTGCACCTCCGGCATCACCTAAATTCATACCAAGGTTGACCCCATGAGCACTAAAACCCTCTTTTAACAGACGTACCCCTTTTTGTGCCAAGTCACTCATATGAAGCCATACCTGAGAATCCAGAGCTTCAAGCTTGTCAGTATGCTCATGCGGAATAATCATAAAGTGTCCCGGTGTATAAGGGTAGCGGTTCATAACAACAAAACAGTGTTCATCGCGATAAAGTACATGTAAATTTTCATCGTCATCTGAATGTGTACTAATGTGGCAAAAAATACACCCTTCTATTTTATTGCCTGTAATATACTCACTGCGCCATGGTGCATACAAAATATCTTTCATCATAACCCCTTATAGAAATGCAAAAACTAAGTCAGGAAATAATACTACAATTCCTAACGCCAAAAGTTGCAATAGAATAAACGGAACAATCCCTTTATATATCTCTATTGTCGTAACCAAATTGTTGGAAGCCCCTTTTAAAAAGAAGAGTGCCAAACCAAACGGCGGTGTTAAAAATGATGCTTGCAGATTCAGTGCAATCAGCACCGCAAACCAGATGGGATCAATACCAAACGCGTCCATAACCGGAACTAAAATCGGCACAATAATAAAAGAGATCTCAATAAAGTCAATAAAAAAGCCCAAAATAAAAATAGAGAGCATTGCAACACCGATGAAGACCCAGACATCTCCAATATCATTACTAAAGAACTCTAGAACCATATCGGTTCCGCCAAGCTCGTTAAAGACCAGTGAGAATGCTGTTGCACCAAAAAGTATCATGAAGATCATACCACTGAGTTTAACCGTCTCAAAAGCGGCATATTTAATAATATCAACACTTAATGATCGGTTGATATAGCTTAAAATCACTGCACCCAATACTCCAAAAGCTGCTGATTCTGTCGGTGATGCAAGCCCTGTAAAAATGGAACCTAAAACAGATGCCATTAAAAGCAAGGGAGGAAAAATAGCTAATAGAATCTCTTTAAAGCTAATATCTTCAATATCATTTTGAGCAGGTAGTTTGTCGGGTTTTAAAATTCCAAAAAGAATGATGTATAGGAGATAGAGACTAACCAATACCAAGCCCGGAAGCACGGCTCCTTTAAAGAGATCTCCGACACTCACACTCATTACATCACCTAAGATGATGAGAATAATTGATGGTGGAATAATCTGCCCCAATGTGCCACTCGCAGCCACCGTACCTGAAGCCAATCCTTTGTCATACCCTGCTCTAATCATCAAAGGGAGGGCAATAACACTCATCATCACCACCGAGGCACTCACAATTCCCGTTGACGCAGCAAGCATCGCACCTACAAGTACCACACTAATTGCCAACCCACCTTTAACAGAACGAAAGAGTGAACTCATTGAAGTGAGTAGTCGCTCTGCCATCTGCGACTTTTCTAAAAGAAGTCCCATAGCAATAAAAAGCGGCACTGCCATCAGTGTCGTGTTGTTCATAATGCCGTACATTCGAAATGGAAGGACATTAAAAACTTCGAGACCCAACTCTGGAGAGATAATGGCAAAGAAAATAGCAACTGCACCAAAAACAAAAGCAACCGGCACCCCTAAGAGTAGAAAAGAGAGTGCGGCTATGAACATTAATAGAGCACTCATTTAGAAGCTCTGAGTGTAGTAATTGCATTCATAATTTCTCTAATGGATTGCAATAGCAGTAGAATAAATGCCAGTGGCATCAATGACTTAACAATAAATCGGTAAGGCAGTCCACCGGGGTTTGACGAGCCTTCCATCTGAGAAAAACTCAGCAGTACAAATTCAAAACCGACATAAATAATTAAAAAAGAGAAAGGTATGACAAAAATGAGCTGAGCGAACAGATCAATGAGCGCTTTTCGTTTTTGTGAAAAATGTTCATAAAAGATATCAACCCTGACATGTGAGTTCATCTTTAATGTGTAAGCAATGGCTAACATAATGAGCACATCAAACAGATGCCACTCTAGCTCTTGGAGTGCAATGGAGCCTGAATTAAAGAGGTAACGAGCTAATGCATCATAGGCTATTAGCAGTACCAATAACACTAAAGCAACTGCTGCTAATGTTCCTGCAACACTAATCGCTCTATTGATACTATTCAATATGACATCCTAAATAAAATTCGGTGCATCATTGGCAAAAAGAATAATATCTCCGCTTACCGTCTTTTGTGCCAAAGTATTGGTCAAAAGTGTTTTGTCTTTTAAGATTATGGTCTCATTTACATGTAATTTACTCTCAAACAACACGCGATTAAGTTCTGAGGTAATAATGGCAATATCAAATACCTCATTAATAGCATTAATAAGCTGAGTATTAAGCTCTTGGGTACTCTCAACAAGCCCTGGCGTCACAATTACCTTACGACCTTCATGTAGTGAACACAGACGTATACCTTCAAGCATTCCATCAATATTACCGTTATAGCCGTCATCTAAAATAATCTTACCACCCGCTTCAATCTTCTCTAGACGGTGTTCTACGGGATGAAGTTGTGTCACTGCTTCTTGAATCGCTTTAACATTCATACCTAGCGATTGTGCCACTAAAATAGAAGCATTAATATTAATGCTCTGGAAGCTTCCTAAGACATTGGTATGAAAATGAACTGCCTCACCATTTAAAGCTACATCAAAGTCAATACCATTCAAAGAAGCATCAACATTGGCAAGTTCTCCACCAAAAAAGGTCACTTTCTCGTGCAGTTCACTAGTAACACTCTCATGCACAAAAGCACGCTCTAACCTATCAGAGTGAATCAACTCCAACTTCGTTCGAACAATATTATCCATCGTTTTAAAATACTCTAAATGCTGAGGTCCTACTTTGCCTACAACTACCGTATGAGGATGCAAAAACTGTGCAATGGTGTAAATATCGCCTTTTTGCCGTGCTCCAGCTTCACAAATATAAATCTCTGTATCATCATTCAGTGATTCATTCACATCCCGAATAATCCCGCCAATAGTATTGACACTTCGCGGTGTGGCATAGACGTTAAACTGCTTTGAGAGCATCTGTGCCATAAAGTTTTTCATACTGGTTTTACCATAACTTCCCGTTATGGCAATAATATGAAGTTTCTTCATCTTCTCTAACTTATTTTTTGCCTGCTTTTTGTATGTTAAAAAGAGGTAACTTTCAATAAGTGTACTCCCCCCGTAAGCAATAGCAAGCGGCATAAAGACACCATAAATATCACAAGCACCTTTGAGGGTACAAATAAAATTTTGAAACAGTACGAGTGAGACTAAAAGAATTAAAAACCGCTTGACACGCCATGTCAAAACTAACTTTTTATCTAATCGTTTATGCCACACAACAATGGCTGGAAGCACTGCAAAATAGAAGAAAATCCAAAAGAACTGGTTAAAAGCATAGTAAGCGACTAAAGGAACTAAAAAATAGCCAATATGCCACAACGGCTTATGGTGCTTAAATACAACCCGTTCAATCTTATAGTCATACCATTGCAAATTGGTAATGAGATACCAGCCCAATGTGGTTACAAAAAGCACATTGGTTACAAATGCGCCTAACTGTGCATAATCCATTTAACTCTCCATCGCTTTTAAACTTTTTTCTATCTCATCATTTACATGTAAATTGTTGTTGTCTTTCATAAAAAAGTAGTGGTCTCCAGGAAATGCAACCACTCTTGCATCATCCATCAATGTTTCTATCTCATATGCCGTATAGAGTGGTGTTGCCGTATCTTCCTTGCCAAAACAGAGCAGTGCTTTACCTTTAAAGGCAGCAAACTGATCTCTAAAATCTTCATTCACCACATTTTTAAAGGTCTCATACATATTGGGTGAAAGCGACGCGGCATCTTGGGAAACAAAAAGTGAGCGAAACTTTTGCAGACCAATCAACTTAAAAAATTTAAAAAGTACAATTTTAACTTTTACATGTAGAGGCTTAGGCACTAAAATTCCCGATGATGCCACAAGCACTAAAAGTTTTGGGTTCAGCAGTGTTGCCACTTTGCCACCAAACGAGTGCCCTAAAACAATATCACCCGAGAATTTTAACTCTTTTAAGAAATACTTCAAAATTTCAGTATAATCTTTTGTCTCTAAGACACTTTCATTGCTTGAGCTTCCAAAACCTGGCATATCAATATAGATATGCCTAAAATCACTCAATATTTTTTGAAAGGCACTTTTCATCAGCCCTTTATTCGAACCCCATCCATGTAACAGTACAATATCTTTTTCACACGTTGGATTTACAACCTCATAGCTAATATCATAAACATCACCACCGTAAGTTATACTCTTTTGTGCCACTACTTCCCTTTAGCAGCTGAAATCGTATGAATGTATTTGTAATCTACATGTATATTATTATGCTTGGGCAGTGACCCTAGCAACATTGCAATAGAGCCTTGAAAATCTTTAAATAGGTAATTCGCCATGGAGCCTGGAATCGGGTTGATCTCATTTAGGTAGATGTCACTCTCAATAATAAAAAAGTCACAACGAATGAGAGCACCCTCAAAAAGACCACTGTAAATGGTGCTAAATGTACGTTGAAGTTCAGCAACAACAGCTACATCCAAATCAGCTTCATTGATTGTTGATGAACGGGAAAAATCTAAGTATTTCTTATCAAAATCTAAAAAATCGCTCTTCTGCGGCTCTTCAACAATGGAGTAGTGAATTTTACCATTGGCACTAAAACCCGCTAGGTTATACTCTTTAACACCCTCAATAAACGGCTCAACAATAACACTCTCATCAAACTCAAAAGCACCATCAAGAGCATAATCAAGCTCAGATTCATGCTTAACCACACTCACACCAATAGAGCTGCCTAATCGTGATGGCTTAATAATAAATGGCAGTGCTGTTTTAACATCACGGTCACCATCTTTTGTAAGCACCTCATAGTCCACTACTTTAACGCCAATAGCATCAGCTAAATATTTGGTGTAGCGTTTATCAAAACTAAATACCGAAGCATCTTGACGTGGCCCAATATATGAAATCTTATAAAAATCAAATAGACCTGCCAATGTTCCATCCTCACCATCGGCACCGTGAACAAGGTTGAGCACCGGAAGCTTTAATTCTTCAGTTCCAAAGCGTTTTTTTCGTAAAAAACCGCCTTGAATAAGCGTTAACACCGGCTCTTTTTTGTACGCACCGCTTGAGAACGTTTTTGCCATCATAATTTGCGGATCAATCAAATAAAGTGTATGATCCTGATCACAAAATATAAATGTTAACTCAAAATTGTAGAGTTTCTCTTTGAGTGTTACGCAACTTACAATGCTAATCTCATGCTCAAAACTCTGTGCTCCAAATAATATTGCTAATTTCAACCGTTTCCCTTTTAAAGTTTTTGTAATTTTTTTAATGCTTCTTTAACTAAAGAAGCAGTGTCATCACTTTTGCATGATGCAAGTGCCGATGCAATCGCATCTTTTTTAAATCCAAGTGACTCTAACGCCAATGTCGCGTCAGTCGCAGCACTCGATGTACCCACATACGAACTTACCAGTTCCATATCAAAACCATTGAGCTCCACTAAAATACGTCCTGCACTCTTTGGACCGATTCCGGGAACTTTTTTCAGACCCGCAATGTCATTTGAGGCAATAATTGATGCAAACTGACTGGTTGTAAACGTGGAACAGATTGCCATGGCAACTTTAGGCCCCACACCACTGATTTTAATGAGCCGCGTAAAGAGTACCTTTTCACTTAGCTCTTTAAAACCATAAAGCAGCTGAGCATCTTCACGAATAATATGTGCCGTATGCAAACGCACCTTATCATCACCTAGCGCCGAATACGTTTGAAGCGACACAAATACTTCATAAATCAAACCATGAACATTTACATGTACGACACTAGGGTCTTTAAAGGTTACATCTCCTTCAATACCTACAATCATTCTTCAACCACCTTAATAAAATAGTCATCATTCTCATCCATAATAAGACCTAACACTTCCATTTTTGCCGCATTTGGAGGAAAAAACTTTACTTCAATATTAGGTTCAATAAGACGAAATATAATTTCATTATGCCCCTTCCATCTATCACGGTTAATGACACGGGCATCAAAAATATCATTCTGATATGATTTGTGTTTTTGTGAGAGTATGTCATAACGATCATTTTTCTCTTTGAGTTCCTCTTTCAATGACTCTAAATAGTCATACATTGCTTGAAACTGCTTATATTTTTTTACAAACTGTGCGGGCATTTTGACACCACTTTTTTTATACTGAACCAACCGCTTTTTAATCTCATTAAAAGATTGCTTACTCGCTTGGATACGTTTATCATACTCCTCAATCTCTTTTTTAACTTCTGTAATATGACTTTTGGCCTCTTGCAGCTGCTCTTGGCTGTCTTCTAACGACTCATTTATCTCTTTGGTTGCAACCGGATCAATGATAAATTTATTTTCTTCACCTTTTAATCTCTTAATTTCAATTCGACGAACAGCTTGAATATTGACATGTGAGGCTAAAACTTCAATTTCAACTTCATCCGCAATAATTTTTCCTCCCATAGCCTGAGAAATAGTGACTTTTCGTGCTTCGATCGTACCATGTTCAAGACGAGTAATATGTACCTCATCACCACTAACGTAGCCTTTATGAATATTAATCTGTACATCACCGCCATATATTTTGGAACTTTTATGCGTTTGACCTTCAATAACCGCTTTATTGGCTCGAACCGTAGCATTAGATCCCACATTGCCTTCAATGTTAATCTCATTAACTTCTACATCCATACCCATACCAATGGCATCTTTTAAAACATCTTTCTCTTTAACATTTATGAAAACATCAGCACTGAGTTCACTCTCAATCGAACCCGTTGTTTTAAAACTAATTTCCGTAACATCAACATCTTGTCTAATATCATAGGTATTGTTTTCAAAGGTGACGTAACCGCCGTCTTGAGCCAAGTAGGTAATGTTATCATCTCCCACTACTACTTTGATTTTATCAGTCACACTAAAAGCAGGTTCATTTTTTACAGTAGGCTCTTTGGGTTTTATAAACTGAGCACGACAATTTCGACCATTTTCACCAAGCTTAGGTTTAATATATTCAACAAGAATCTCCCCTGCTGTTACACTTTTAAGATAACCTCGTTTAGCATAATTAATTTTATCGTCCTCTAAGTCGTTATCAGACTTTTTTTCATAATGCAAAATCAGCGCATCATCAATAGTTGCTACCGGTTCTAACCCCTCTGAAATTAAAAACGTCTCTTTTTTTTCAAAAAAGTACTCACCGGCAACTCTTATTTTAGCAATAATATTACTAATCTCTTTATGTAATATCGAATCAAAAATACCTATGGTGACGTTAGCACGAAGCATTCGCTTTTTAATTTCTGAAACAAGATCTTTCTCAAAATTATCATAATATACGACAGAAGAGCCCGCTTTAATGGTTAAATATACCTTAGTTAGTGATACAGTAGCACCAACAGACATCTGTAGATTTGCAAACGGATCCTCTTCGTCACCCTTATCATAGATCTCAATCTCATAAACCTGTTTAATTTCAAAATGCTCATCCAATAAGAGCGTATTTGCATGAAGCTCCGCTACCTCATCAGATGTAAGCTCTTCAAATTCTTCTTCTTTACCATCAACTTCTAATTTTGTATAAGTCTGAGTACTAAGCAGTCTGAAATCAAATGCAGACACAGGAATCTTACGGCTGGATGAAACTGCTAATAACTCGTTAGCAACATTAGATGTTCTTACAACCACAGACGCAATAGTATTTTCTCTCACTACTTCACTCATCTGCTCTTTTGTACTACTAAACAGTCCCATTTATGACCTTAATTCATTTTAGGTCTATATTCTAATCATTAATTAGTTAAAATAACGTAAAAAAGATATTTTATATATGTTTAAAGCCATATTTACTAACAGTTTTGGTATTTTATTTTCTCGAATATTAGGTCTTGGACGAGACCTTCTTACCGCTTCGATTCTTGGTGCCAATATCTATACGGATATTTTTTTCATTGCTTTTAAACTGCCCAATCTTTTTCGACGTATTTTTGCTGAAGGAGCTTTTACTCAAGTCTTTCTTCCCGCATTTACACGTTCACGTCATAAAGCAGTATTTTCCATTCATATTCTTTTAGTTTTTTTCTTTATTATTATGCTGCTGACACTCATTGTCAACCTTTTTCCTCATGCCGCTTCAAAAGCCATTGCATTAGGTTTTGATGCCAATACTATTGAAATTGCAGCTCCTTATGTTGCCATTAATTTTTTCTATCTGCCACTTATTTTTTTAGTAACTTTTTTTAGTACCTTTTTACAGTACAAACATCATTTTGCGACCACAGCCTACGCCACGGCACTACTTAACATTGCGCTTATCGGTGCCCTATTGCTCTCAAAAGGCATGGAAGAAGCCACCATAGTTACCTACTTGAGTTATGGTGTGGTCATTGGTGGGTTACTGCAGTTAACAGTACATCTTATTGCCATCTATAAGATTGGTTTAACACCCCTATTTGCTGGTGGTATCAAATATTACCAACGCAAAGTTCACACCATTAAACGTGAGACTAAAAAGTTTCAACAGCAGTTTTTTCCTGCCATCTGGGGAAATTCAACCGCGCAGTTCTCTGCATTTCTTGACACATGGTTAGCATCATTTTTGAGCGTTGGAGCCATTAGTTACCTCTACTACGCCAACCGTATTTTTCAACTGCCTCTGGCACTCTTTGCCATTGCTACCTCTATTGCACTTTTTCCAAAGGTATCGCGTTATTTAAAAAATAATAATGAAGCGCAAGCACTGCTTTTTATGAAAAAAGCGTTTTGGTTTCTCTTATTCATACTGAGCTTTAGTACCTTAGGCGGGTTTATTTTATCGCATGAGATTACATGGCTTCTTTTTGAACGCGGTGCATTTGATGCTAACGACACCATCAACACTACCATAGTGCTACAGATGTATATGATTGGTCTGCTCCCTTTTGGTCTAAGTAAACTCTTTGCACTCTGGCTTTATGCCCAGCAGCGTCAAGGTGAAGCTGCTAAAATTGCCACCTACACACTTGGCAGTAACATTATTCTATCTTTAGCACTCATTGCGCCGCTGCAAGCTGGCGGACTCGCCCTTGCAAGCTCTATTAGCGGGTTTATTGGTTTTGTTATGACGGTTAAGGCTTTTGGCAGCAAACGCTTTTTCGATATAATTTCAAAAAAATATCTGCTGCTTTATGCTGGCAGCATGGTTGTTTTTACCCTAATTTTACTCACTTTCAAGGAACTTATAAATGGTTATTTATGATTCAGTCGCTAAAACAAAAAGAGAATTTAAGCCTCAACACAATAATGACGTAACGATTTATGTCTGTGGTCCGACTGTCTATGATGATGCCCATTTAGGTCATGCAAAAAGTGCTTTAGTATTTGATCTGCTCTCTCGTGTTTTACATGTAGATGGCTATAACGTCACTTATGCCCGCAACATTACCGATATTGACGATAAAATCATTAAAAAGGCTACTGAGAAGAACCTTAGTATCAGTGAGATTACCGATACCTATACTGCCGCCTATCACAACGACATGGCAGCTCTTGGCGTGAAACGTCCTGACATTGAACCCCGTGCTACCGAATCACTTGAAGCGATGTTTGAAATGGTTCAAAAACTTCTTGAGAATAACCATGCCTACCAGATAGATAATGGTGATATCTATTTTAATACCGCATCCGATAAGCACTACCTCAGCATCTCAAAACAGGTTCAAGATGAGAGTGAGCGTCAAAATCGTGTTGAAAATTCTGGTTTAAAACGAAATCCGAGTGATTTTGCGCTTTGGAAAGCTGTTCATGATGACACAATTTCTTTTGATTCTCCTTTTGGCAAGGGTCGTCCGGGCTGGCACTTGGAGTGTTCTGCAATGATTGAAAAACACCTTGCCGGTGAGGGCAAATACGCTATTGATATTCACGGTGGCGGAGCTGATTTGCTCTTTCCCCATCATGAGAATGAAGCGGCGCAGACACGCTGTTCTACCAACCATGAGTTAGCCGCGTACTGGATGCATAACGGTTTTGTCAATATTGACGGTGAGAAGATGAGTAAAAGTTTGGGGAACAGCTTCTTTATTAAAGATGCCCTTAAAATATATGATGGTGAAGTACTGCGATTCTACCTGCTAGGAACCCATTACCGCTCTAATTTTAATTTTAATGAAGAGGACTTGCTAGCATCTAAAAAACGGTTAGATAAAATCTATCGTCTCAAAAAACGCCTTTTTGGACTCAAACCCACAGCAATAAAAACACCGTTTCAAAATGAACTGATTGAGGCGCTTAATGATGACTTGAATGTCTCAACTGCTTTAGCTGTAATTGATGCCATGATCTCTCAAACCAATGAGAAACTTGATGCCAACATGAAAGACAAGGTAGCCAAAAAAGAAGCTATGGCTAATTTAGCACTGATTGAAGAGCTTCTAGGCTTTGGCGTGCAAAATCCGTTTGAATATTTTTTGCAAGGGATGAATGAGACAACTAAAGATACAATCAATACGCTTATTAAGCAGCGAAGCGAAGCTAAAAAAGCCAAAGACTTTGCAGCATCCGATGCCATTAGAGATGAGATTCTCAGCTTTGGTGTGAGCATCATGGATACTCCTGAGGGAACCTTTTGGGAGAAGAGTGATTGAAAGCGACCTTACGCCGCTACTGGCCATATTTAAAAAACTATAAGTTTTACTACTTTTTAGTCTTTATCGGCATTATTTTAACCGTTGCTGCCACGGCTGCAACAGCGCATATTATGCAACCGCTAATGGATAAAATGTTCATTGAACGTGATAAAGATATGCTTGTGTTTATTCCACTTTCTCTTATTGGCATCTACGTCATTAAATCAATCGGACGCTATATTCAAAGTGTCTATATGAGCTACATCGGTTTACATGTAATTTCACTCCTACGCGAAACACTGCTAGAGAAGATGCTCTATTTAGATATGGAATTTCTCTATAAAAACCGTAGCGGTGATCTCATCTCTAGAATCACCAATGACATCACCCGTATTCAGTATTTTGTCTCTAACATGCTCCCTGAACTCTTTCGTGAGGCACTCACAGTTATTGCGCTTGTGAGCTACATTATCTACCTCAATCCGATGTTGGCATTTTATTCACTCATTGTTATGCCACTAGTCATCTACCCGCTTATTACCATAGCAAAGCGGCTTAAAAAACTCTCGCACCGTTCCCAAGAGAAAAATGCCGATATTGTAACACGCTTAAGTGAAGTCTTTAACAACTCCGAAATCATTAAAGCACACTCTACAGAGCAGTATGAACTCAAACGTTTTAGTGATGAGAACTGGCGGTTTTTTAACATCAATATGAAATCTGTTTACACTGCTGAACTCGTCTCTCCTATGTTAGAGATTATTGCCGCAACAGGACTTGCTGCGGTAATTTTTATGGGCGGTAAAGAGGTCTATGCCGACAATATGAGCGTGGGTGAATTTACCGCATTTTTAACCGCAGTGGGTCTAGTATTTCAACCCATTCGCCGCATCAGTTCCATTTACGCCAGAATTCAAGATGCCATTGCTGCGAGTGAACGTGTCTTTAGCATCTTAGATATTGACAACAGTATTGTTGATGGCAAAAAAGAGCTTGATAATGCCATTCATACCATTGCCTTTGAGGATGTCAATCTTCACTACGAAGACAGTATCGTACTCAAAAATATACATGTAAATATATCTGAGGGGAAAACCATTGCACTTGTGGGCGAGAGTGGCGGTGGAAAAAGTTCGTTTATTAATCTCATTATACGTTTTTATGATCCCGAATCGGGCATTGTAACAATAAATGGTCATGATATCAAAGAGTACACCCAGCACTCCCTTCGCGATAAGATCGCTATTGTCTCGCAACGGGTCTATATTTTTCAAGACACTCTTGCAGCCAATGTGGCTTACGGTCATGACATTGATGAAGAAAAAGTCATAGAAGCACTCAATCATGCCGATGCTTCTACCTTTGTTAGCGAACTCAGTAACGGTATTGACACCCAGATGGAAGAATTTGGCGCCAACCTCTCCGGCGGTCAGCGTCAACGTATTGCCATTGCCAGAGCGATTTATAAAAATGCATCCGTGCTTATTTTAGATGAAGCAACCAGTGCCCTTGATAATGAGAGTGAAAAAAGAATTCAGCGTGCTCTTGATGCCTACACCAAAGATAAGATTACCATTATGATTGCCCATCGTCTCAGCACCATTGAACATGCCGATGAAATTTTGTATTTTGGGCAAGGTGAAATTATTGCCCGCGGAACCCATCAAGAACTGCTAAAACACTCTAAAGAGTACCAACGACTTGCCGGGAGTATGGCGTAAGCTTATAGCTGTTGGAGTTCTTCAAAAAGATTCTTCGCCATTACTTCGTAGTTACGCCCTAAATCCAGCAGTTTTTGCTGCCCTTTTTGTCCCATCTCTATTAATGTCGCTTCCTCCATCTCAATAAGAACTTTAAGTTTTTCAGTAATCGCAATAGTATCAAATGAACTGAAAAAAGCCTCACTCTCCTCTTGGAAAATAGAACGGTTTTTGACGGTATCATTTAAGAGTGCAGGAACTGAACAACTATAGTAATCTAGCACTTTGGCGGAGAGTGCATTATTATAAAGTTCACGATCCGGCAGCAGTGCCAGCCCAACATCACAGCTGCATACCTGTGCTTTAATTGCCTTAAGCTCATCTACATAAACCACCTCTATCTTCTCTTTTATCTTTGGATAGCTCTTAAGCAGTTCGTTAATCACTTCAGGACTATGAACAGAGAGAACAAGTTGCCATGAAAGTTCAGCAATAGCATTAAAGGCATCAAGTACTACCTGAAATTCACGCAGTTTATCCAGTGATCCGACATAGATAAAACGACGCAGTCCATCATTGCGTAACGGTCGTGTCACTATGGCTTTAGGGTCAAGTGCCGTTAGTAACGGATACGTTTTACATGTAATATCAGGATAAAAGACGCGCTGCATCTGTGTCGAAGTCGGCATAAAGATATCAACCTGATTAATCAAACGATCTTTAGTCCAATTACCAAACTTTACTCTTATCGCTTTTACAATACCCGTACCATCAAGTTTGGTTCTCTCGTAGGCTTGAGTAGATTTTGCAAATGAGGTACGAAAACCAACTTTGTATTGATAGGTATCACGATACTGAAGTACCGTTTTGAGGATACTCTGAATATTTCTAACAAAGACATAGTCATATTTCATAATATCAATTAACTGCTCTTTTAAATAAGCAATAACATCCTTATCATAGTGACTTGGAATAACAAAATCATCTCCTTTAACCTGAAAACTGTGTTTATATTTGGTAAAATAGACTACATTAACCTGAAGATACTCTTTTAAATATCCATGAAAAAGAGGAGCAATCGTACCGTGTTCACTATATTCCTGCTGATCGGTAATATAAAGTAATTTTTTCATTGTTTATTCCTCATCATCAGTTAATTCACGCTTAAAAGCTACTTCATCAAACGTCAGCCCTAAGTACTCACTAATATACTCAACATCACGCAGAGCATTACCTAAACAACTCGTAGCTCCGGGAGACGGTGTCATGTTAAAAATAATCCCCTCCCCCGTATTAATGGAGGCTTCACCCAACATCAATTTATCATTCTTCTTATCCAGTACCTGAGGTCGTATTCCACCAAAACCCTTGGCATACTTAATATCTTCTTCTTGCAGTGAAGGAACAATCTTTCTGGCATCTTTAATAAAAAGTTTTTTATTGAAGTACGGCAGTTCAAAAAGAAAGTTTCTAAAGATGTAGTTACGAATATCGCTATCTTTGAGAAGATCATAAAAAATCTTGACAATATGCAGATCCAGACGCAATGTTTTAAAAAAGTCCAAATAGGTACCGTTTTTAAAACGTTCCAATTTTGGCAGCACAAGAGCCGTCGGACCAAAACGAGTGTAGCCGTTGAGCAAAATATCGGGGTCACCATGCAGCGCGGCAAATGGCAGTTTAGGGTTTTGAACCATATAGACTTTACCATTAAGAATTTTTTTAGTAGAGACATAAAAACTTCCTGCCACCGGAAGTGTCGCATACTCTAATCCGTATCCCATTTTATGGGCGAGGTACAGACTGTGTGCTCCGGCATTAACCACCACATAATCAGCAGTAAAGTGATGCCCCCGTGTCGTTTCGAGATGAAACATACTTCCAAGTTTTTGAATATATTTTACTTCAGAATTAAAAAAGATATCGGTAATTTTATCTTCAATCTGAAGTGTGTTATCAATAAAACTATCAGAGAGTGCTTTAAAATCTACCGTTGTCCACTCCCCTTGTGCTCCCATTCCAATGACTTCTTCTTCACGCTCTTTTCCCGTTTCATCGTAAATAAGCATCGGCTCGATTTCAGCAATTTTTTCTTTAGTGTAAAGTTCCAAGTATGGGTAGAGTGGCTTAAACTCCTCAAAACGTTTACGAATAAACTTTGCCTCTTCAAACCCGACACCAATCGCCATTTTTTGATGCGAAAACATCATCTTGTTTTCATAACCGTATTGCAGACAATATTTCTCTACCATTTTTGCTGTACGGGTTACGTTACGCGCTTTTTCAAGCGTATAGTTTGTCTCAATATCACCGCAATGCATTGTCTGAGAGTTAGCCGAACCACTGGAATTAAGAGTAGCAAGCGACTCATATTTTTCTAAAAGACATAACTTTTTAACATCAGTATAACGACCCAGTTCATAGTAGAGCGCTGCACCTGAGACTCCACCGCCGACAATAATCACATTATAATGGTTTTGTGTCATATAATTACTGCTCCATATATTAAATTGTTTTTACAAGTGCCTTTATTATACTACATAATCAAGTAATGCTGTTAAACAATTTTGAATTTTTTAAACCATAGTTACCGTTGAGTCAACGAAAGATGCTATATTATTGATTACAAAAGGAGAAATTATGGAAATTTTTAAAACAGTTTTTTTACTAACATTGATGACACTTATGATGATTTTTGTCGGTGGTATGTTAGGGGGTCAAACAGGTATGATTATTGCATTTGTGGTGGCACTTGGAATGAACTTTTTTAGCTATTACAACTCTGACAAGCTTGTACTTAAGCGCTACAGTGCTCAAGAAGTGACAGAGGATCAGGCTCATGATCTTTTTGAAATTGTCGAACGTTTAGCACAGCGCGCCGGAACTCCAATGCCTCGGGTCTATATTATTCCTGATAACACACCCAATGCCTTTGCGACAGGACGAAATCCATCTCATGCAGCCGTTGCCGTAACAGAGGGTCTGCTCAACCTTTTAAATGAGAATGAAATTGAGGGAGTCTTAGCGCATGAGATGAGCCATGTCAAACATTATGACATCTTAATCGGTACCGTTGCCGCAACCATCGCCGGAGCCATTGCACTGCTGGCACAATTTGGTATGTTTTTTGGAGGCAATGGTAACCGAAATAATATGATTGTCTCACTGGTTTTAATGATTGTTATGCCCCTTGCCGCTTCTGTTGTTCAGATGGCAGTAAGCCGCAATAGAGAGTATATAGCCGACGAAGGTGCCGCGCGTCTTACAGGCCACCCGGAGTGGCTTCAAAGTGCTCTGAGTAAACTTGACTCTTATGCACGCTCAGGAGACTTAAACAATGCCTCGCCACAGACGGCACACATGTTCATTATTAATCCCTTTAGCGGGCATGACATCTCATTTAAATCACTCTTTTCAACCCATCCAAGCACCCAAAACCGTATTGAAAGACTGGAAGCATTAAAAGGTGAAGTTTAGTGCTTCACACTACGTTGAAGATGGTCTTCAACAGAAGCAATTTTTGTCTTTAAACGGTTTGCTTTACCTTTACGGATATCAAATTTCAATGATGAATAGACCCGCTCGCAGTTACACTCTAATGTCTCATACGCTTTTTCAATAATAGCTAATGCCTCTTTCATCGTGTTTGTCTCAATAATAGTCCCCATAGGTGTTAGCTGGTAAGCCACACCACTTTTATCAATCATATCAATAATACGACTCACATATTTTGAAACCGATGCACCATCACGACACTCATCACTTGTTGGGAACATTGAAAACTCTAATAATACACTCATAATCAGTCCTAATATTTTTTAGAAATATACATGTAAAAAAATAATGTACCTTAAATACAAACTTATTCTAAGATTAATGGTTTCTTTATGTTGTCAATGTTACAATGGAAATATTAAAATTATAAGGTTTGGATCTATGAAGCTCATCACTAAAATGCAGTTAAGTTTTGCACTAATTGTTGCTTTGATTGTCATACAGTCGTTAATAACTTATACGAATGTTACTTCTATCGGAAATGAACTCGAAGAGATATCAGAGTACCAGATCCCTCTCAACACCTTAGTAATGGAGCTTGAAAAAGATATTTTAAAGGAAGAGGTATTAACTTATGAGCTGCTCCTATTCTCCAAAAATGTTCACTCTCATGAATTTAT
>CAYZUN010000034.1:0-19847 GCA_964481625.1 uncultured Sulfurimonas sp. | reverse complement strand
TCTTTATGATGCGGTACACTGCATCCTGAGCAGTCTTGATGAATGGCATTACCGTAGTGCCCTTGCTTGCCATCTTTAGAATCAATATTACAAAAACTAAATTGTGTTACGCTCTTTTCTTCTGAGAGTCCATTGTCGTTAAAACGAAAGTTAGGGCAGGCACACAAATAGCAGTTGAGCTGTTTTAGCTCATGACACTTTTTGTTTTGAGCATAGAGCGGACAGAAGTCAGGTTCTTTTTTAACCATATTTTCAAAATCAAAATACTCAATGATGGCATCCTCGTCATAGTGTTTCTCTTGAAGTTTGGTAACTATTGAAGCATGTTTTAGTGCATGTGCTTCAAACCAGCTATGATAACTCATGATTTAAAGTGATTGAGTTGATTATTGAGGTTAGTCGCTGATTGCAAGAGCTCTTGCGCGGTATGGGAAACACGGTTAATCTCATTTTGATTGTTTGCTGAGAGGTTAGAGACTTCAGAAATGTCTTTAATAATATCTTCAATTTTTGTAAGCATCTGTTGTGATAATTGCAGCCCCTCTTTACTGTTTGTAACATTAGTTGACAGCACTTCAGATGCCTCATCAATTTTAGTGTTGATCTCTTCACTGCGCTGTGATAGCACCGCGATGTTTTTGCTATTTTCACTCATCATATCAGCAGAGTCAGTGATGGATTGAATGACAACAGAGATAGTGGCATTAATTTCAGTGAGGCTCTTTTGTGTACGTTCTGCCAGTTTTCTTACTTCATCGGCAACAACGGCAAAACCGCGACCATGTTCACCGGCACGTGCCGCTTCAATAGCAGCATTAAGAGCTAAAAGATTGGTTTGTTCGGCAATATCAGATATGATCTCTAAAATGGAGTTGACACTCTGTGCTTCAGTTGAAAGTTGGGCAAAACGTTCTGCAAGTTCTTCGCTCATTTGCGTTGTATTATGAACCTCATTACTTATAATTTCAACAATACATTTTACGCCATCAAGTTCAGCGGTAGTTACTTCTGTCATGCGAACGCTCTCTTGTGCACTTGCAACAGACTCTTGAATTGAGAGACTGACTTCTTGGATTTTTGTGCTTGAACTTTGTGCAAGAGCATTAGCCTCTTGAGACTGTTTAGAGAGTGATTGTGATGCATTGTTTAGTGTTGATGCAGAAGAGACAGATTCTGAAGTGATCTGCTTGGAGTTATTAATAGTCTCTTGAATAATGCTGATAAACTCATTGAGATAGCTGCTGGCAGTTCCAATCTCGTCTTTCTTATTTAAAATAGGAAGTCGTTTAGTAAGATCTCCATCACCTTTAGCCAGATCATAAGAGACTCTGTCAAGCTCTTTAACCGGACGTAAAATACTAATACCTGTGAAGTAGTTAATGGCGATTAATAGCGTGATTAAAATGATGCCAAGTACGGCAAACGATTTTAAAAAATCAGAGCCCATTTCATCAAAATAGTCTGCTTTATTGACTCCGGGAACGACCCACATATCCCATGCCCTAATATAGCGAAAAGCAACAAGTTTTTTTTGCTGGGTAGTTGCTGAGGTATATTCATAGGTACCGGGTTCTTTGTGTGAAATGACATAATCGGCATAATCATGACCTTTAAGAGATTTTCCCTCTTTGCTTGGATGCGAAATGAGTACGCCATCGGAGTCAAGAAGATAGACGTAACCACTTTTTCCAATAGTAATAGCATTGAGGGATGCTTTAAAGTTGACATCATTATAGGCATCAGGAGCAACAGATGCAATATAGTCCAATGATTTTTCAAGCGAGGTTGCTACAGTATTGATATCATCAGTCATTATGGTCTTTATGGAGCTAACAGCAATGAAGTATGCTACAATCACACTAATTAAAATAGCCACGGATGCAGCTACAAGATTTAAAATAAATTTGGTTTTGATAGTTTGAAAAATATCCATAAACAGCTCCTGATGAAATATAATATTAAATAATTGATTATTGTATTTTAAACTGGCTAAAAAGAGACTGAAGTATCGGCGGTAATAGTGATGAAGCACTCCCATTTAAAACAGATTGTCGCTTTTATGCAGGCATTTAAAAAAATCAATGCAATCTATAGAGTCTCTAATAATGTTATTAAAATTGCGTTTGATAGGGATGAAACTCTCTATTTTGATATGCAACGCGGTCGCTCTTGTATTTTTACATGTAAAAGAGATATTAAACGCTCCAAAGTTTTTCAAGCTCCTTTTGATGTGATACTCGCAAAGAATTTTAATCGCAGTAGCATTGAGAGTATCACGATGCACAATAATGATAAAATTATTAGAATTAGAGCGTCACAGAGCGGTTCTTATAAGGCATCTTCTTGTCTGCTACAGTTGGAATTTACCGGAAAATATACTAATGCTATTGTTATTGATGAAGAAAATATTGTCATTGAAGCACTGCGTCATATTGATGAAAGTGTCTCATCGCGAAGTGTTAAAGTAGGTGAGTTCCTTGAAGAAGCGCCGTTGCCTGATTTCACACCTAAAGAGTTTCCCCTAGAAAGTGTAAAAACCTTTCTTGAAGAGGTTTACCTTAGTGAGCAGTCTCAAAAGCTTCAGGTTTTAAAGAAGCAAAAAATTGCCTTTTTAAATAAACGTATGGTAAAACTTCAAAAACATTTTGAGGCATTAGAGAGTGAAAGTGTATTGCAAGAGATGGCAGAAAAATATCGTCACATAGGGCATCTTATTGTGGCGAACCTGCATCAAATTCATCCTTATAATTTACATGTAAATCTCAATGACTATGATGGTTCTGTAATGAAACTCGAACTTACAAAGCCATTTGCGACGGCAAACTTAATGAAAGAGCACTATTTTAAATTGGCGAAAAAAACAGTGCAGCGTGCTACGAACCTTCATATTGAAAAAGAGAACTTAGAGGGAAAAATCGACTACTTCAAACATTTTATTGATGCGGTTGAATCCGCTGTTGATATTGAATCTATTAAACTGCTTTTTCCTGAGAAAGTCAAAAAAACAAAAGAGCATCGAAATGATATGGTGGAAGTCTTTTTTATTGAAGGCTATAAAGTCCTGCTAGGTAAAAATGAACGGGGTAATATTGAACTGCTTCAAAATGCTAAAGCCCGTGATATTTGGCTTCACTTAAAAGATCGTCCATCAGCCCATGTATTGATTGTAACTGACAAACAAAATGTTCCTGAATCAGTCATCCAAAGTGCTGCAGAGCTTTGTGTTAATTTCTCAATATTTGAGAAAGGGAGCTATTTGGTCGATTATACTCCTAGGCGTGAAGTCAAAATTCAAGACGGCGCTAACGTATTGTATTATAATTACAGTACAATATCTGTTGAAAAGAGGTAAGCTGTTAAAAAGGAGTAAGTCATGGCATCAGTTGGACCGATAGGAAGTGCTATTCATGTTAATCAGCTCACTCCTGTTGTTGCAAGTGAAAAAAATGCACTCCAAAATAGAGTTGAACTTCAGAATATGGCAGCAGCAAATGCCTCAAATGCAAAACAAAAAGAGATTGAAGAGGTACGCCCGACTGAAGAGATTCATATGGTTGATCCGGATCGTGAACATAATCAGCAACGTGCTAAAGAGGAGAATCCTAAGGAGCGAGAGAAAGAGGAAGGTGAAGAGGAGAAGCCTGCACAGTCCTCGCATCGTTTAGATATTAAAGTATAAGCAGTAGAACTATTTAGCGATTACTTTTGCTTTGAGTGCAGTAAACTCCTCTTGGGTAATAATCCCTCTCTCTTTCATCTCATATAATTTTGCAATTTCATCGCTAATTGAGGAGTGTTTGGTGGCAGTCTCTTCTTTTTCTTCAACGACTTTTTTGTGTAGCGGGTCAATCTCAAGCGTAGAACCGCTTAAAAAAGTCTTTTTTAGATCAGTTAGTCCTTGCACTCTTGTAGTTGCTGTAATAGTGAAGTTGCCACCCTCTTTGGGAGTAAGTTTTACAAAATAACTATTGGCAGCTTCTAAATTGAGATTTAGGGTATGCTCTAACACCCCATTGGCAACGGCTCTAATACGCACTGTTCCTGCTTTAATATGCACAGGAGCATATTCGCCGCCACCTAGCATGTAGTTAATCTTTTCATCATCAGCATAGAGTCTGTACTTGACATCATCAAGACCATGAGAACTTAGACGATACATATAAACAAGAGCCGTATTTTCAATAATTTTTGCCTCTTTAAAAGGCTGCTTTTGAGCACAACCTGTTATTGAAAAAAGCAGTAAAACAGATAAAAGTGAGTTCCAAACATATTGCATTACAATCCTTATTTTGCATAATATACATGTAAATTTTGCAATTATTATAGCAAAACATCAAAATGGATAGGATAAATAAATTTGGGTTTATTCCTATTTTTGTGTTTCAAGAGTATAATTTTACAAATTTAATAGATATTTGGGGACTGTATGGCAATAGATAAAGAACGTATAACGACTGGAGTGCTTCTTCTAGGCGGAGTTTATCTCATAGGTGTGATTGACAGTTTCTTTTTAACATGGCTTTTTTTAGGGCTTATTTATATGCTTGCATTTTATGAAGCGACTAAGCTGTTTCAAGTTCAAAACAGTTCACTCTATTTTTATGCACTGCTGCTTTGGGTCGTAGCGAGTTTTTACCCTTATGGTGATGATCTTTTTGTCATCGCAGGGGTTGTTTTTGCTTCAGTAGTTGCTTATACACAGCGTCTTGAGTGGAAAAATTTTGCTCCGTTTCTCTATCCGACGGCAGGAATGCTTTTTATTCTAAGTCTCTATCAAGAGTACGGTATGGTCTCAATGCTCTGGCTTTTAATTGTAGTAGCAACAACAGATATCGGCGCGTATTTTGTAGGAAAAAGCATAGGTAAAACCCAGTTTTGTGTCACTTCACCAAAAAAGACGCTTGAGGGGGTAGTTGGCGGTATTGTATTTGCAACTGTTGGCGGAACATTTGTCGGAGTGACTATTGTCGATATTGAAAAAGCAGTCATTGTCTCACTTTTTGTTGCGATTGCTTCCGTGTTTGGAGATCTCTTTGAGAGCTATTTAAAACGTAAAGCCGGAGTAAAAGATAGTGGAACGATTCTACCGGGTCATGGCGGGGTGCTTGATCGAATTGATGGCTACCTCTTTGGTGGCGTGGTAATGCTGGTGCTTTTACGAGGTATCGTTTGATTCTTTTAGGATCGACGGGTTCTATCGGGGTCAATACCCTCATTATTGCTAAAAAATTTAATTTACATGTAGATGTGTTGACTGCCGGAAAAAATATTGAACTTCTAAATGAGCAGATACGCGATCATCATCCACGTATTGTTGTTATTTCAGATGCTGCTGAGCGTCATAAGGTTAATCATGAGAGTGTATTAATTGGCGAGGCAGGAATTTTAGAAGCCATAGAAAGCTCTAACGCTACACTCGTTGTCAATGCCATTGTCGGTTTTGCAGGATTGAAACCAACACTTAAAGCGATTACGTGCCATAAAAAGATCGCACTGGCAAATAAGGAGTCCTTAGTCGCAGGCGGACGGTTTGTTGATAGTTCTAATATTCAGCCCATAGATAGTGAGCATTTTGGATTATGGTATCTACTTCAAGATTCTAAGCCGCTGCGTAAAATGACCATTACTGCAAGTGGCGGCGCCTTTCGTGATTGGCCACTGCAGAAGCTACAACATGCCTCCCTCTCTGATGCCCTTAATCACCCAAACTGGTCAATGGGACAAAAAATCACTATTGACAGTGCCACAATGGTCAATAAACTTTTTGAACTGCTTGAAGCGCGTTGGCTCTTTGGTGAGGGGGAATATGATGCCATTATTGAGACCCGTTCACTTATTCATGCCATGATTGATTTTAAAGATGGTTCTACGACGGCACATATTGCCAATGCTTCGATGCAGCTTCCCATTTCATACGCAATATGTGAACGTGTGGATGAGATGATTTTAGAGCCTGTTGATTTAGTCAAAGTCGGTTCTTTAGAGTTTCGAGAAATTGAGAAAGCACGCTATCCTATTTGGCAGATTAAAGATGAGATTATAAAACAGCCCGGGCGTGGTGTGGTAGTCAATGCTGCTAATGAAGCGGCGATAGAAAAATTTATTAACCAAGAGATTGGATTTTTAGATATTTCAAAATTGATTTTAAACGCGTATGAGAAGTTTACAAACGTACCCAATAGTATTGATGAGGTATTTCTATTAGATGATGAAGTTCGAAAGTATATAAAAACGTTATGAAATCTAAAATTCTAATTTTATACGGCTGGCATGGTTCAGATGCGCCGCATTGGCAAGATTGGCTTTATCATCAGTTACTTGATGACGGTTATGAGGTGGTATTTCCACAGTTGAGTGATAATATGAGACCTAAAAAAGCGGTATGGTTACGTGAAGCAAAAGCGGCATTTGATAAAATTAAACCTGATGTCGTGATAACGCACTCCATGGGTAATACACTCTGGTTTCATCTGTGCAATGAAGGTCTCGTCTCGCCTGTAAAGCGATTACTGTTGGTGGCACCACCGCGAGATTTGAGTGATTATAAAGAGGTTTCAGAATTCTTTCCGGTCGAGGTGACAACACTCAATGCGGATGAGGTGTTAATGGTTAGCTCAACGGATGACCCGTATATGAGCAAAGCGGAAGCCGCTATATTTGCTCGAGCAAATAACTTAAAGCAAAAAGTAGTCCAAAATGCAGGGCATATTAATAGTGACAGTGGGTTTGGTTCATGGCCTTGGGTTTTAGAGTGGGTAAAAGAAGGTGAAAATGATACTGAGTATTGAGAGTAGCTGCGATGATAGCTCCATCGCTATTACACAAATTGCTACATGTAAATTGATTTATCACAAGAAGATCTCACAAGAGCTGGATCATGCCGTTTATGGCGGAGTGGTTCCCGAGCTTGCCTCTCGTCTCCATGCTGAAGCACTGCCTCGTATTTTACAGGAGTGTGAACCTTATTTTAAAGAGCTAAAAGCAGTTGCGGTCACCAATGAACCGGGTCTTAGTGTGACTCTGGTTGAAGGGGTGATGATGGCTAAGGCGCTTAGTATCGCTTTAAATATTCCACTCCTTGGTGTCAATCATCTCAAAGGTCATATCTATTCGCTCTTTATAGAGAAAGAGGAACAATTCCCGCTAACAGTTCTGTTGGTTTCCGGTGGGCATACGCAAGTCATTGAAGTTAAAAGCTTAGATGAGATGCAGACTGTGGCACGAACCATGGATGATAGTTTTGGTGAGAGCTTTGATAAAGTAGCAAAGATGATGAAACTGGGTTATCCGGGAGGACCAGTTATTGAAAAGTTGGCTATGAGCGGTGATGCCTTGCGTTATAATTTCACGGTTCCATTGCACCAATCTCCGCTTATTGCCTTTAGCTATTCCGGACTTAAAAATGCGGTGCGTTTAGCGGTTGAGGCTGGAAGCGAAGAAGATTACAGTGATATTGCAGCTTCATTTCAGCATATTGCCTCTGCACATCTACTGCAAAAGCTCAAAAAATATTTTAAAAATCATCCTCCTGCGCGATTTGCTATTGTAGGGGGTGCGAGTGCAAACCTCTATTTAAGAGAGAAGATTAAAGAGCTATTAGAACCCTACAATGCAAAACTTTTACTCTCAGAATTACAATACTGTTCTGACAATGCGGCGATGATAGGACGTATTGCTGTTGATATGTATCATGCTGAGCAGTTTAGCTCTATAGACAATTTACATGTAAATCCAAAGTCAAACCTTTAATATAACTTAATTAAAAAGAGTTTTTTGGTAATTAAGACAATTATTATCCGATTTAAGTAAACTTTCGCCATAAAAAATAAAAATAAGGAGCCAAAATGGCAACTACAAAATTTAAAGGTACAGACGTAGAACTACTAGGAAATGAAGTAAATGTTGGTGACAAAGCTCCAGCAATTACTGTTGTAAATTCTGATGGACTAGGTGACGTTACTGTTGGTGGCGCTCAAGATAAAAAACAACTTATTATTGTTGTTCCTTCACTAGATACTGGTGTATGTGCTACTGAAACTCGTAACTTTAATGCAAAAGCTGCTGATCTGGGTGATGTTATCACTACTATCGTTTCTCTTGATCTTCCATTCGCTGCGGGACGTTTTTGTTCAGCTGAAGGTATCAATAACCTAACAGTTACATCTGATTTCCGTAATAAAGATTTCGCTAATGCTTATGGTGTTCTTCTTGGTGGTTCAGTTCTAGCTGGTGTTACATGTCGTGCAATCTTCGCAGTAAATGAAGAAGGTGTTGTAACTTACAAAGAGATCGTTCCTGAAATTACTGAAGAGCCTAACTACGACGCTGCTTTAGCTGCAGTTAAGTAATTAGTTTCTAAAAAGATTAGATTTTCCCCTCAAAATCAGATTTTTTAATTAAAACGTAGAAAACTGACAGGGGTACTGCACACATTTCTCCCCCTTAATATGTGTAGTGCCCTGTCTCTCCTCCTTTTAGAGCTTTGGCTCTATTTTTATTAGATTCTCTTAATATTTCTTTGCTATAGTGGTGCTCAATTTATCTATTAGGACCGTTAATGAAAAAAATTCTTCTATTATCAGTAGTACTGTCCCTTTTGTCACTTTCACTTCATGCAGACCTCTTTAGAGTTGAGGGAGCAATTGGTTCTTGGAACGCAAACCCTTCAGGAAATATGAGTTATGAAAACAGTGTAAAGTTTGATTTGCAAGAGACATTGTCTTACGATAGTGAAAATATCACGTATGCATGGATTTTATTGAAGCACCCTTTGCCTATTGTTCCAAATGTGCGTTTGGAGTACAGTGACCTAAGCTACTCCGCAAAAAGTAAAAAAGGTTTTAGTTGGGAAGGAAACACTATAGGTGTAGGTGCAAGCACCGCACTTGATTTGAAGCAGTATGATGCTATTTTGTACTACAATATTTTAGATAATACACTCTGGGCAACTGTAGATATTGGTCTGGATGCCAAATTTATTAAAGGCTCTTTTGATATTAGTGATCCAAGTGACGGATACAGTTATAGTGACAGTGATTCCATTGTGCTACCAATGCTATATGGACGTGTTCGTGCTGAAGTTCCAATGACCGGTTTAGGTTTGGAAGCAGATATAAAATGGATTGGTTATGGCATTGCTGATGCTTATGATATTAGAATAAAAGCAGATTATACTTTTGATGCCTTTGTATTAGAGCCAACCCTTGAGGTTGGATATCGTACGTTGGTGATTGATGTTGAGAGTGACGATTATGACATTGATGCCGACTTTTCAGGAGTCTATTTTGGTGTAGGATTTAGATATTAGTTTAGTGATATAACTACTTTGTTGCTATGCTTTGTAAGCTTACAGCGGTACTTTCCATCTAACACGATTACTACTCTATAATACGAGCCATGATTTCCATATTTAATCATGGTAAACGGCTTGTTAGTGAGTGGAATATTTTTACTTTTAAAATGGGTGTCTCTTTTAAAATCTACGGCAATTCGATGAGGATTAATAAGTATAAAGTCTCGGATGACTTTGTCATCACTTATGAGTTCAATGGTATTGCCATTAATACTATAATCTATAAAGTCAGTTATAGGTTGTATTGATTTTAGAGTACTTTTCTTCTTAAGTGTTTTTGATTTTTTATCACTATTGTAAGATTGAGAAATAAAAATTGGAATGTGCCAATCGACGTTATGATCGAGTATAATGGATTTACTCTCAAGCGATCCATCAAGATTCTGATACTTTATAGTGACATTTTTTAAGATTCTTGCACTATCAGGCAGGGTAATCGCTGTGCGTCCTAGCTGTGGTCGTCTTGCAGGAGTATTGGATGATATTGGAAGGTCTTTAATACCCTCAGATGGGAAAAATGGGTTCTCTCTTGCAAAAGTCAATGATGTTAGAGCAAGAAGAGAGAGTAAAATTTTTTTCACTAAAACACCTAAATTAAAATAACGTGATGTTATTATAGCAAACTATTCGAGATTACTCTCAGCTTGCAGACCCTTAAGTTCAAAATACTCTTTTTGTAAATTAGCATTTTCAAGTTTAAGTCTGTCGGTTTCATTGATGAGGTAGTCTTCATATTCTTCAAGTTGAAAGAGTACCTCCAAAGAATTTTCACCAAAGAGTAAAACACCAATATAGATTCCAAGAAAGACTACCAGTATGAGTGCAATGAAGAACTTTGCCCAGGAGAGACCAAAGTAGCGTTCCGATGCACTTTGATCATTCTCAATTTCATCATAAAAATTACTTTCTTGCTGCATAATTGAGTATTTAGTTAAAGAGTGATAAACCTAAATATTCGCCATAAACAACTTCATTCTCAATCTCTAAAAGGCGGTTATATTTAGCAGTACGTTCCCCACGGGCAGTTGAGCCGGTTTTGATCTCGCCACAGTTAAGCGCTACAGCAAAGTCAGCAATAAATGCATCTTCACTCTCGCCTGAACGGTGACTCATAACACAGGTGTAACCATTACGTTGTGCTAAACGTACGGTTAGCATTGTTTCACTGACGGATCCGATCTGATTCGGTTTAATCAAAATAGAGTTGGCAATATCTTTCACGATTCCTTCATTAAGGATGCTTGCATTGGTAACAAAGAGGTCATCACCAACAAGTTGTACTTTGTCTGCTAATTTCTCTGTTAAGACTTTCCAGCCATCCCAGTCATCTTCACTAAGACCATCTTCTATGGATACAATCGGATATTTAGCACACAGATCAACATAGTAATCTACGAGCTCTTCAGCCGATACGGTACGATTCTCAGACTCTAAACGGTAGCCGCCATCAACAACAAGCTCAGATGCGGCAACATCAAGTGCAATTGCCATCTGCTCACCTGCTTTGTAACCTGCTTTTTCAATGGCTTGCATAATGATTTGAATAGGTTCTTCATTAGAACTTAGATCTGGTGCAAAACCACCCTCATCACCGAGTGCTGTATTGTGCTTAGCATCTTTAAGAATATTTTTAAGGTTGTGATAGATCTCTGCAGATGCTTGTAGTGATTCTGAAAAATTCTTAAAACCTACCGGCACAATCATGTACTCTTGAAAGTCAACTGAGTTGTCTGCGTGAGAACCACCATTGATAATGTTAAGCATTGGCGTAGGAATAATCATTGCATTGGCACCACCAAGATAGCGATACAGCGGCATTCCTAAGCTTATCGCTGCTGCGCGTGCTACCGCCATTGAGACACCAAGTACAGCATTGGCACCTAAGTTGCCATAGTTGTCAGTTCCGTCAAGCTCTTTCATCGTGGCATCAACCACTGCTTGATTAAAAGGACTTAAGCCAATAAGCTCATCAGCGATCTGGTTATTAACATTAGCAACGGCAGTAAGCACGCCTTTACCCATGTAGCGATTACCGCCATCACGAAGTTCTAGCGCCTCACGTTTACCCGTACTTGCACCACTTGGTACGATTGCCGATGCTTCAGTGCCGTCGCTTAACGTCACATTTGCTTTAACGGTTGGATTTCCGCGAGAGTCCATTATCTCTAGTGCCGTTACATTATCTATAAATATCATTCATCTACCTCATTCATTTCATTTTCACTCATGGTCATCATGCTGGTCATGCCCATTGCAACCTTGATTTTATTCTCAATTTCAGCTGCAAGTTCAAGCTCATCTTTAAACTTTTGTTTAACGTTTTCACGTCCTTGACCAAGCTTAACGTCTTCATAACTAAACCATGCACCACTTTTGTCTATTATATCTAATTTTACACCATAATCAACTAATTCGCCCTCTTTAGAGATACCTTCTCCAAACATAATGTCAAATTCTGCTTGACGAAATGGAGGTGCGACCTTGTTTTTAATGACTTTTGCTTTAACACGGTTGCCAATTTGGCTCTCACCTTGCTTGAGTGTGGCAATCTTGCGGACGTCAATGCGTACTGATGCGTAAAATTTCAGTGCATTACCACCGGTTGTTGTCTCAGGAGAGCCGTAACCCATCATTCCAATTTTCATACGAATCTGATTAATAAAAATGATAGTACAGTTCATTTTGTGTAGTACACCTGTGAGTTTACGAAGTGCTTTTGACATTAAACGTGCTTGAACACCGACTTGCTGATCGGTCATTTCCCCGTCAATTTCTACTTTTGGTGTGAGTGCAGCAACAGAGTCAATAACAATTAAGTCAATGGCACCGCTGCGGGCAATGGTTTCAACAATATCAAGTGCTTGTTCACCATAGTCAGGTTGCGAGACTAAAAGGTTGTCAATATCGACACCTAAGTTCTTGGCATAAATGACATCAAGGGCATGTTCAGCATCAATAAAAGCACAGACACCGCCTTCTTTTTGACATTCAGCAGTAATTTGTAGAGCAAGAGTTGTTTTGCCTGAACTTTCCGGTCCATAAATTTCTACAACACGACCTTGAGGGATTCCACCCACGCCAAGGGCTAGATCTAAACCGATTGAACCCGTACTAATGGACTTAATAGGAGTAATCTCTTTATCGCCTAAGCGCATCAATACACCCTTGCCAAAGGCCTTGTCAATCTGTTTCATTGCCAGGTCTAGTGATTTTTGTTTATTTGCATCCATAATACATGTATCCTCAAGAGTTTAATTATTTTGTATTATATGACAATTTGACATGCGCGATAATAATATTGCAAATTGAAATATTTTTCAAATTAATGCGCAATTTTATCCTTTTTGAGTTAAAATTTAATTGATTTTTTTATAAAACTCAAATAACTAGGAAAAAGATTGAAAAATATGCTTATAGCACATTCACCAGATGCCGATGATATTTTTATGTACTATGCCATAAAATTTGGTTGGATTACCATGAAAGGTGTCCACTTTGAAAACTGTGCTTTAGACATAGAGACACTTAATGTAGAAGCACTTAAAGGAACGTATGACATTACTGCCATTAGTTTTGCGCTCTACCCACACATTAAAGATGATTACGCGCTACTAAAAACAGCGGTCAGTTTTGGAGAAGGATATGGTCCCAAGCTCATTAAACGAAAAGGTACAACATTAAAGCGATATTTCAAAGTGGCGCTTAGTGGAAAGTATACAACCAATGCGATGCTATTTAAAATAGCATATCCCGATGCTAAAATTGTTTATATGAATTTTTTAGAGATTGAAGATGCCGTTAAGAATGGCGATGTTGATGCTGGAGTACTCATTCATGAGAGTATTTTAACGTTTAACGAGGAGCTTGAAGTGGAGCGTGAAATGTGGAATATATGGCAAGAACTTGCCGGACCTGATCTACCACTGCCGCTAGGGGGCATGGCAATACGACGTTCACTGCCGCTTACATCAGCAATCGCGTATGAACAGACATTAATAGATGCGGTCAAAGTGGCACGTGACCACAAAGAGCGACTCTCAACCATGCTTATAGAGCGTAATTTAGTGCGTATTGATGCTAAGACACTTGAGAAATATTTAGAGTTATATGCCAATGATGACTCGATTGAACTCAGTGAAATTCAGATGCGTGCTATTGATACTCTATTTAAATTAGGTTATGAACATGGATTTTATGATGAAGCATTACATGTAAATGATTATCTGATTCCAAAAGAATATAATGAGCTTAGGAACAGCTAATGGAAGCTGAATTGATTAGTCTGGGAGTTGAAACCTTTAAAATCGCATTGCTACTTGCATTACCGGGGCTTTTAGTCGGCATGTTTTTGGGGCTTGCAGTGAGTATTTTTCAAGCAACAACACAGATTAATGAGATGACGCTGAGTTTTATTCCAAAAATTATTGGTGTGGTCATTGTTATTATTTTAACCATGCCGTGGATGCTCAACAGTATGAATGATTTTGCCACTAAAGTTTTCAATATGATTCCCACTTTTGTGCAATGAGCCGTTATAAAACGATAGACTTCTCTAAATTTTCTTCAATGAGAATAGGGCCGATAGTCGATGTTTTTATGATTGAAGAGAAGAGCTATCCAAACGATGCTTATCTTCTTGGCAGCGCTAATAATGTTCTCCTTGGTCCAAACTCTCCAAAATTGATGATGCTCTCAAAAAATTATGATTATATAAAGATAAAAGACAACTTTCTTGTTATTGGTGCTGCAACACCGGGGGGTAAAGTTGTCTCCTTCTGTAAAAAGCATAATATTGCTAATTTTGAGTTTATGGCGCATCTTCCCGGAACAATTGGGGGTATGGTTAAAATGAATGCAGGACTCAAAGAGTGGGAGACTTTTAATTATCTTCACTCCATTAAAACAGGAGATAAGAGTGTCCTAAAATCAGGTATTGATTATGGTTATCGACATAGCAATATTTTAGATGTCATTTTTGAAGCGTGTTTTACCCTAGAGAGTGGATTTAAACCTGAGCGACTAGAGCTTTTCAAATCAATGCGATCGAATCAGCCTAGAGAATTTAGTGCCGGTAGCTGTTTTAAAAATCCGCCAAATGATTATGCGGGACGACTGATAGAAGCGGTGGGTCTTAAAGGCAAACGTCGGAGAGATATGGCTTTTAGTACCCTGCATGCAAATTTTTTGGTGAATTTTGGTGCTGGAACTTTTGAAGATGCTTTAGCGTTGATTGAAGAGGCCGAGTCACTGGTTATGAGTGAATTTGGAATTCAACTTGAGAGAGAAATTATTGTTTTAAATAATAAATATAGTAAATTTTGACGAAAAAATAGTTATTTTACTTGACTTATTACGTCAAAAATAACTATAATGACGATGAAACTATGATATAAGAGAGGTTTTATCGTTAATGCTAATAAGTTATATTCGTCCCGATAAGCATTTTGACGGCGTTTTTCAACAATTAAAACATATTAACCTTTATGCTGAACAGAACTCGCTAGTGGTTGATAGTGAGTATGTTGATCATCTATCGCAAAATAAGTCGTTACTTGAGAGGGAAGAACTTGTTCAGTTTTTTCGTTCTAAAGAATCTGATGTTCTTATTGTTTATGATGTGTGGGTACTTAGCAGTCATATTGATGACTTGGTACAGATGTTTAGCTGTCTGCTAAAGAATAACATGACCCTTCATATTGTCAAACCGTCAGTAGTTATAAATAAAGAGAGTGATATCATGCTCGTATTAGGACTTATTGACCAGTTGCGTCAAAAACTTCAAGACGAGACTAAAAAATCTATAGGCAGACCAAAAGGGAGTCGTTCTTCTTCAAAATTTGATAAGTATCAAGATAATATAGTTCAGTTTTTAAGAGAGAATAGAAGTGTTAGTGAGATGGCACGAGAATTACATGTAAGCCGAAGTTCACTTAAAGATTATATTGAATCCCGCGAACTTAAAGAGATTGCCACCAGTGCAATACATGTAAATAATCCGCAGGAGGCTATGAATAAAGTTATTGATAGCATTGAATGCCCAGAAAATTAAATGATACAGGAGAGTAAGGTATGTCAGATGTAACAACACACACAACACCGGAGAAAAAAACATCTTTTCGACTTAAGAGGTACTATTTTTATATTTTAGCGACAGCAATATTTCTTATATTGCCTTGGATTACAATTGATGGGAATCATTTCTTTTTATTAAGTTTTGACAAACTAAAATTACACCTTGCATTCATTCAATTTGATATGCAAGAGCTCTATCTGATGCCATTTTTACTAATGCTTCTATTTATTTCCGTTTTTGGGATGACAGTACTTGGTGGTCGTGTCTTTTGTGGGTGGGTATGTCCACAGACAATTTTCCGTGTCGTCTATCGTGACCTGATTGAGACGAAGATATTAGGTCTGCGTAAACGTATTAAGAATAAACAGCAAGATCCGGATATGAGCAAGGCTGAAAACAAAGTCAAAAAAGTGCTCGCAATTATTATTTGGACGGCATTGTCATTTGTTGCTGCTTCAAATCTAATGTGGTACTTTGTGCCACCAGAAGATTTTTTTACGTATCTGCAAAATCCAAGTGACCATATGATTTTGTTTGGTTCTGTCTTAGGAACCGTTGCATTTTTGATTTACGATATTGTGATGTTAAAAGAGAACTTCTGTATTTATGTCTGTCCTTATTCACGTATTCAGTCGGTTCTTTATGATGATGATACGGTTATGGCAATCTACAATCCGCATCGTGGCGGTAATATTTATGATGAGCATAAAGAGAAGCAGTTTACGAAACAAAAAGATCTTCAAGACGTTGTTCCTGCAGCTGAGTGCACCACATGTGAGAGTTGTGTTACGGTATGTCCTACGCATATTGATATTCGTAAAGGATTGCAGTTAGAATGTATTAACTGTTTAGAGTGCGTTGATGCCTGTACAGTAGTTATGGGGAAACTTGGTAAAGAGAGTCTTGTAACATGGTCAAGTGAGAAAGAGGTTATTGAGCAAAAAGGTAAAACAGATTATTTCCGCCCAAAAATTCTTGGATATATTGGAATTTTAGTGGTGATTACCATTATTCTTGGAATGATGGGAAGTACAAAAGAGTATATGTTGCTTAACATCAACAAAGAAGAGGGACGTCTTTACAGTGTGAAACGTGTGGATGAGAACATTGTACATATAGAAAATGCATATGTATTTTTATTGCAAAATACATTGAGTGAACCGCATAAATACTATTTTGATGTGATTGCACCTGAGGGGATGGAAGGCAAGATCAAAATTAAAAAACCTACTGCTCCTTTTACGGCAACCCCTAATAATAAGAAGAAAAAAATTGTTATTCTCTATACTGATGAGGTATTGGTAAGTGATGATCGTAAAGATACGATTATTCCAATTACGATTCGTGCTTATGCTATGGATGACAAAGAAAAAGTCGTTGTCGACCGCCAATCAACCTTTGTCTATCCGCGTATTGATATTGTCAATAAGGCTAAATAGTTTAAAAGAGCTTCAGCTCTTTTAATACGAAATTATGCTGCATCTAATTTATACTCTCGAATATCTACTTCTACACCGCTTTCAATAATCTCTTGAGCTTTTTTTAAAATTTCTCTTGTAATGGTATCTTTAACATATTTTTCTCCACAATTATCACATACTAAAGCAGGAACATGTTTAAAGACAATCGTTGAACCACTCTTGTCTAATGTAATTGTAGTAAAACCTTCTTGCATTTCGCCATGCTTACAGATAGTACATTTCATTTTGTTTCCCTTCTTGTTTTAAAATCATTTTGCCATTTAATGAGGCTTGGTTCATACACAGTAATAATAATGACAATACCTTTATTATCTTTTGCATAAACGACATGAATTGCTTTAGAGTTGATATATCCAAGAGATAAATAAGATGCATAAGGCTTATCATCTAAGTAGCTTTCAATGATAAGACCATCTTTTACAACATTTTCAACTTCAAGTTCAGAGATATCACGTTGAAACATTCTTTCAATAGCATGTACTCTATAGATAAAAGTCAAGAAGTTACCTCCACACTCTTCGTTATTATTCAAGATTATAGCATAGTGTTGTTTTTACATGTAAAAGTGAAGATTTTAAAGGGATGAACATAGAGGTCATGTAATAGATTTAGCTAAGTAATTTTGTTTGCTCCAAGCATCTTTATTGAGAACACATGCTTGTGATAAAATAGCCAATATACATATATAAAGAAGGGTTACACCATCACCGCTTCTTTTTTCCCCTCTTCAATATGACCAATAACGTAACCGTCACTCTGAGCTAAAACAGCATCAACATTCCCAGGCTTAACAACAAGAACCATTCCTACACCCATGTTAAAGGCTCTAAACATCTCAGAACGTTTAACATGTTGTCCGATGAGTTCAAAAATTGGTAGAACTTGAATACTCTCTTCTTTAATGACTGCACGCATATTTTGGGGAAGCACACGAGGAAGATTTTCAACAATTCCACCACCGGTGATGTGCGCCAATGCTTGCACTTTATTTTTAAGGACTTTAAAGGTTTTTACATAAATTTTTGTTGGAGTAAGCAAGGTCTCAATAAGAGGTTTTCCGTTGAAGTCATCATTAAAGTCCATTTTCATTTTGTCAAAAAGAACTTTACGAGCAAGAGAGAAGCCGTTTGAGTGAATTCCAGAACTTGGAAGTGCGATGAGTACGTCACCACTACTCACTTGAGAAGTTCTATTAAGCTCAGATTTCTCTGCAATACCGACTGCAAAACCTGCTAAGTCATAATCATCTTCAGAGTACATTCCGGGCATTTCAGCTGTTTCACCGCCAATAAGAGCGCACTCACTTTGACGGCACCCTTCAGCAATTCCACTAATTACAGCAGTAGCAACACTAACTTCAAGTTTACCTGTTGCATAATAATCAAGGAAAAACGAGGGGGTTCCAAAGTTACAGATGAGGTCATTAACACACATTGCAACCAAGTCAATTCCAACGGTATCATGAATACCTGAATCAATAGCAAGTTTCAGTTTTGTTCCCACACCATCAGTGGCAGCAAGCATGACAGGTTCTTTGTATCCGGTAGGCAGTTCAAAGGCGCCTGCAAATGAGCCAATACCACCAAGTACACCGGGAATTGTTGTTGATTTAACTAAGGGCTTGATGTTCTCTACGAAACTGTTGCCTGCATCAATATCGACACCGGCATCTTTGTAGCTGATTTGACTCATGCTATCTCCATATTTATAATTAATCGGATTATAGCAAAGTCGAGTTTAGGTACGTGTTAAGCTTTTGTAGAAGCTTCAGGTAGGTCACATTTTTTAGTAATGAGACAGAGTGGACAGAAGTTAACAATACCTGCAATAAGTGGGATGACACCTAAATAGAACCAAGCGTTACCAGAGTAAACACCATAAGCAATTAGTGCACCACCAAGTGCAATACGAAAATTTCTGCAAAATGACCGAATTTTATTGTAATTCATGTTTTTCCTTTTTTAAATAATATTAAGTGTAATTATAACAAGTTATCTTATAAATAAGTTTATATAATTATCAACTACTGCTTAAGCTTATCTTCGTTTAAAGTGTTTCAATGATTTTTAATGCAAATATGCTAAAATCGCTTTAAAAATAGAATATAAGGCACTATGAAATGAGTAATTTTAGTCATGATGAGATGATGGTTCATGTACCGATGTGTACACATAAGAAACCGGAAAATATTTTAGCGATAAGTGATAATTTAGAAAACTTACAAAGCGAATTAGCACGCTATAAAGGCGTTAATGTAAAGGCTGTTAAGGCAGCTGAAGCACTTGAAGTGTTACGTGACGAGACAGAAGCAATGTATGATGTTGTTATTTTTGAAGAAAAGAGTGATGCTGCAATTTTGGCACACATTAGCCGTGTCTTAAAAGAAGACGGCTTAGCGGTAATGTGTCATCCTGATTTAGATGATGTCGAAGCAAATAAAAGCGTTATGCAAGTTTTAGGAAACTATTTTAAGATTATTATGCCGTACAATGCAGGCAAAGGAACCGTGCTTTTAGCATCAAAAGAGTATCACCCGACTGCAGATATTATTCTTCAGCGCAGCGACTTGTTAGAGGGACAGCAATATTATAACTGCGATATGCATATTGCTGCATTTGCAATGCCAAACAGTGTGCGTAAAAATTACCTTGGAGTCATTCGTAACTAATGGCATTTGAGTATGCTATTGCACTCACCGGCGGGATTGCAACGGGTAAAAGTACTGTTGCTTCTTTGATGCTTCTTAATGGTGTCAGGGTGATTGATGCTGATGCTATTTCGCATAAACTTCTCGATGAACATGCATTATGGGTGGCTGAGACTTTTGGTGAGAAGTATATTGTAAAAGGGAAAGTTAACCGAAGTGAACTTGGTAAACTTATTTTCTCAAATCTTGAGAAAAAAGAGCTTTTAGAAGCGTTCTTACATCCAAAAATACGTA
>CAYZUN010000033.1:0-20398 GCA_964481625.1 uncultured Sulfurimonas sp. | reverse complement strand
TAATCGGCAGAGATAAGGAGCTTTTTTCAACAGACATTTTGTCTCATGAAGATGAGCTGCAGTCGATTGTCTCATCATCGTCATTTCTAGTCATAGGCGGAGCCGGTTCTATTGGTCAAGCCGTTAGCAAAGAGATATTTAAACGTAATCCAAAGAAATTACATGTAGTTGACATTAGCGAAAACAACATGGTCGAACTGGTGCGTGACATTCGAAGCTCTTTTGGTTACATCGATGGGGAGTTTAAAACCTTTGCCCTTGATATTGGAAGTTTAGAATATGATGCGTTTATCAAGTCTGATGGAAACTATGACTACGTCTTAAACCTCTCGGCACTCAAACATGTCCGAAGTGAAAAAGATTCGTTTACGCTGATGCGAATGATAGATGTCAATATTTTTAATACCGATAAAACACTTCAGCAATCCATTGACAACGGAGTAAAAAAATACTTCTGTGTCTCCACCGACAAAGCTGCCAATCCGGTTAATATGATGGGAGCGAGTAAACGTATTATGGAGATGTTTTTGATGCGTAAATCACTACAAATCAACATCTCGACCGCACGATTTGCCAATGTCGCTTTTTCTGACGGTTCACTACTACACGGGTTTAACCAGAGAATTGAGAAATACCAGCCTATTGTGGCGCCCAATGACATTAAACGCTATTTCGTTACACCGCAAGAGAGCGGTGAGCTCTGTTTGATGAGCTGTATTTTTGGAGAGAACCGAGATATCTTTTTCCCCAAACTGAGTGAGAACCTGCATCTCATCTCGTTTGCAGATATTGCGGTCAAATATCTTGAAGCAAAAGGCTATGAACCGTACTTGTGTGAGAGTGAAGATGAGGCACGAGCCTTGGCTAAAACACTGCCAGAGCAGGGAAAATGGCCCTGCCTTTTTACTTCGAGTGACACTACTGGCGAAAAAGACTTTGAAGAGTTTTTTACCGACAATGAGACGCTCGATATGAAGCGATTTGAGAATCTCGGTGTCATCAAGAATGATGCAAATTTCGATGAGAACCTTTTAAACGAATTTGAAACAAGCATTGACAAACTTAAAGCTGCTAAAGCGTGGCAAAAAGAGGAGATTGTTGAACTCTTTTTTAAGATGATTCCCGATTTTGGTCATAAAGAGACGGGTAAATATTTAGATGGAAAAATGTAATGTTTGAGCAGAGTATTGCATTCATCCAATCTGCGTTTAACACAACAGAATTTATACCGCTTCATGAACCGCGATTTATCGGCAATGAGAAAAAATACCTTAATGAATGTATCGACTCTACCTTTGTCTCTTCTGTAGGAAAATTTGTCGATAAATTTGAAGCGATGATAGCAAAATATACAGGTGCCAAGTATGCCGTTGCCACTGTAAATGGTACCTCCGCACTGCATATTTCACTGCTTCTAGCCGATGTTAAAGCAGGCGATGAAGTCATCACCCAACCCCTCACCTTTATAGCAACTTGTAATGCCATCAGCTACTGCAATGCTACACCGGTTTTTGTTGATGTCGATAGAGATACTATGGGCTTATCTCCCAAAGCTCTGAAAGCATTTTTGAGAACAAACTGTGTTGTCAAAAATTCTACATGTAAAAATCAAACGACAGGAAAAACCATTAGAGCGTGTATGCCGATGCATACCTTTGGACACTCCTGTAGAATGGATGAGATCAAGAAAATATGTGACGAATATCATATCACTTTAGTTGAAGATGCCGCAGAGTCACTAGGAAGCTACTATAAAGGCAAACATACCGGTACCTTTGGCAAACTGGGTGCCTTTAGTTTTAATGGCAATAAGATCATCACCTCAGGCGGCGGCGGCTGTATTGTCACCGATGATGAAGTGTTGGCAAAAAAAGCCAAATATATGACCACAACAGCAAAAGTACCTCATAAATGGGAGTACACCCATGATATGATCGGATATAACTACCGTATGCCCAATCTCAATGCTGCCTTATTGGTTGCCCAGTTAGAAAATTTAGAGAAATATTTAGAGAATAAACGTGAACTCTCCATGGCATATCAAAGCTTTTTTGCTGAAAATGACATTGAGTTTATGACAGAACCTAGCGAGAGTCAATCAAACTACTGGCTCAATGCCGTTGTGCTAAAAGATAGAGCCCAGCGCAATCAATTTTTAGAAGAGACCAATGCCAAAGGGGTGATGACCCGTCCCATATGGACACTGATGAATAGACTAGAAATGTTTAAAGATGCCCAGTGCGGCAATTTACAAAACTCTACATGGCTTGAAGATAGGGTGGTTAACATCCCAAGCAGTGTGAGACTCTAATGGAAAAAATACTCCTAATCGGCGGCGGCGGTCACTGCAAAAGCGTTATTGATCTCATTGAGCAAGAGAAGAAATTTGAGATTGCAGGCATTATAGACCAACGCGAGTTATTAGGGTCGAAAGTTTTAGGTTATGATATTATTGGAAGTGACAGTGATTTAAAAACTTTGGCTGACAAATACAGCTATGCACTCATTACCGTTGGACAGATAAAATCACCTGCCATAAGAATAAAACTGTTTGAATTAGCGAAAGAAACAGGGTTTACCTTACCCACTATCATCTCACCACGAGCCTATATCTCAAAATATGCCACCATTGATGAGGGCACGGTTATTATGCATGACGCTTTAATTAATGCCAATGTCACTATTGGTAAAAACTGCATTATCAATACCAAAGCATTAATTGAGCATGACAGTGTGATTGAAGATAATTGCCACATCTCTACCGGTGCCATTGTTAATGGTGATGTCACGGTAAAGCAGAACAGTTTTATCGGCAGCGGTACCGTGAGTAGAGAATCTATAACCATTAAAGAGAGTAGTTTCATTAAAGCAGGGAGTGTGATAACGTGAGTGTATTTATTATTGCCGAAGCAGGTGTCAATCATAACGGTTCTGTAGCATTAGCAAAACAGTTAATCGACGTTGCCAGTGATGCGGGAGCAGATGCAGTTAAGTTTCAAACTTTTAAAACAGAGAATCTGGTCTCCAAAAATGCACAAAAAGCCGATTATCAAAAGCAGACAACTGATGCAAAAGAGTCACAATTTGAGATGATCAAAAAACTTGAACTCGATATAATTACACATAACGAGTTAATAGCGCACTGCAAAAAGAGAAATATTATGTTTCTCTCCACACCATTTGATCATGACAGCATTAAACTTCTTAATGAATTAGAGCTTAAAATATTTAAAATTCCAAGCGGTGAGATTACCAACCTGCCTTATTTAAGAAAAATTGGAGCCTTACAAAAAGAGGTAATACTCTCTACGGGTATGACCACTATTGGCGAGATTGAAGATGCTCTCAATATTTTAATGGAAGCAGGTACATGTAAAAAGAACATTACCCTGCTTCATGCCAATACGATGTATCCCACACCGATGGAAGATGTTAACTTAAAAGCGATGCTAACCATTGGGGCTGCCTTTGATATCGCCTATGGATACAGTGACCATACACTGGGAATTGAGGTTGATATTGCGGCAGTTGCCATGGGGGCATCGGTGATTGAGAAACATTTTACTCTGGATAAAACCATGGAAGGACCGGATCATAAGGCATCACTGGAACCTGATGAACTCAAAGCTATGGTTACCGCCATACGAAACATTGAATACGCTCTTGGCGATGGTATTAAAAAGCCAAGCAAAAGTGAAAGACCCAATATGGCAATTGCCAGAAAGTCTATTGTAGCGAGTAAAACTATTAAAAAGGGCGACCTCTTAAGTAAAGAGAATTTAGCTATTAAACGACCCGGAACAGGAATCAGTCCGATGCGTTGGGATGAGATTATCGGAACCCACGCTACAAAAGATTATGAAGCGGATGAGTTATTATGAGTAAAACAAAAGTGTGTATTGTTACCGGAACTCGAGCGGAGTATGGCCTGTTTTATCCCTTACTCAAAGAGATTCAAGCGTCAAAAGCTCTTGAGCTGCAGCTTATTGCAACCACCATACATCTCTCGCAAGAGTTCGGAAATACCTACCAACAGATAGAAAAAGACGGTTTCATCATTAATGAGAAAATTGAAAATCTTTTAGCTTCCGATACAAAATCATCAATTGCCAAATCAACGGGCTTAGCCACCATGTTGCTTTCAGATGCTTTCAACCGACTTCAACCTGACGTAATCGTGCTGCTAGGGGATCGCTTTGAGACCCATGCGGCTGCGACAACAGCGATGCTGATGAACATTCCCATTGCGCATATTCATGGCGGTGAGATCACTGAGGGTGCGGTTGATGAGCAGATTCGCCACTCCATTACTAAAATGAGTTATCTGCATTTCACCTCGACAGAGGCGTATAAAGAGCGTATAATCGGGATGGGTGAAGAGGCATCACGAGTCTTTTGCAGCGGAGCACCCGGTATTGATAATATTGTCAATTTAGAATTACTCTCAAGAGGCAGTCTACAAGACGACCTCAATTGGAAGTTTGGCTCATATAGTGCCCTTTTTACCTACCACCCCGTTACACTCGATGACACCAATATCAGTGATGATATAGAAAAAATATTCAATGCTTTAGTAACAGCCGATTTGAATGTTCTGTTTACCTATGCCAATGCTGATGATAACGGAAGGCTCATCAATCAATTAATAGAAAAATTTTGTCAAACCAACCCTGCTAAATATAGAGTCGAAAAAAGCCTTGGACAGCTTCGGTATTTAAGTGCCATGAAATATGTCGATGTTCTTATTGGCAACACCTCAAGCGGCATTATTGAGGCGGCAAGTTTTCACAAACCTGTTGTCAACATTGGTAATCGCCAAAAAGGAAGATTGCAAAGCGGCAATGTGATTGATTGCGATATTGCATCGCTTGGTAGTGCCATAACCAAAGCTCTATCTCAGGATTTTACATGTAAATGTGAGAGCATTGAGAATATCTATGGCAATGGAGATGCAGCAAAAATTATTGCTCGCACGCTGGAGAACCAAAAGCTATCCGTCGTTAAAAAATTTGTAGATAGGAAGATTTGAGCATGAAAGATATTGAAAAAATAAAATTAACCATAACCTCTACAATCAAAGAAGCCCTTGGCATCATTGACAGCGGTGCTGTTAAGATTGCCATTGTGGTTGATGAGGATGACAAATTAATTGGTACCTTATCAGATGGCGATATTCGAAGAGCTATCTTAGATGGTAAAACTATCAATGACAGCATAGAAGAAGTCTATTTCAAAGAGCCTACCGTTGTCAACGCCAATGCCAGCAAAGAAGAGATCATCAATATCTGTACCTCAAAAAAGATCTATCAGATACCTGTGGTTGATGAGAACCGCAAGGTTGTCAGTATTGACCTTCTTGATGAACTTTTAAAGTCAGAAATATACCCTAATAAAGTTGTTCTTATGGTTGGAGGTCTGGGTACAAGGCTTCGACCACTAACACAAAATACTCCTAAACCAATGCTGCATGTCGGTGGAAAACCCATACTCCAAACCATTGTTGAAAAATTTGCTAGCTACGGATTTACCAATATTGTGATGTGCGTGAACTATAAGTCTCAGATAATTCAAGACTATTTTGGTGATGGAAGCAAATTTGGTGTCACCATTGAATATATTTTAGAAGATAAAAGAATGGGCACAGCCGGTGCACTTAGCTTACTGACACAAACATTACATGATCCATTTTTTGTAATGAACGGAGACCTTTTAACTAATGTTAATTTTGAGCATTTACTAGAGTTTCATGAAAGCAATCATGCCATGGCTAGTATGTGTGTTCGCGAATATGACTTTCAAGTTCCTTATGGAGTTGTCAAAATTCAAGATGGAAATATTTTATCTATTGAAGAGAAACCTGTGCACAAGTTTTTTGTCAGTGCCGGCATCTACATGCTTGATCCACACTGTATTGACTTAATTCCAAAAGATGCGTTTTACGATATGCCGACACTGTTTGAAAAACTTATTGAAATGGGTGAGAAGAGCATCTCTTTTCCACTCAGAGAGTATTGGCTGGACATTGGAAGAATCGAAGAGTATGAAAAAGCAAATCAAGAATATCATGAGGTGTTCTAATGCATAAGGGTAAAACTTTTTTGGCAATCATACCCGCACGTGGCGGAAGTAAACGCTTACCGAGAAAAAATATTTTAGATCTCAACGGAAAACCTCTGATTGCATGGAGTATCGAAGCCGGCATTCAAAGTCGCTACATTGATGATGTGGTTGTCACGAGTGATGATGATGAGATCTTAGCAATATCAAAAAAATATGCAGCTCACACCATCAAAAGACCTGACCACTTAGCAAGTGATACTGCAACAACATTTGATGCCATAGCACATGCCATAAAAAACTCTAAAGCGTATGATTACATCGTACTGTTACAACCGACATCACCACTTAGAAATGCCCACCATATAGATGAAGCCATTGAACTGCTTGAGTCTAAAGATGCTGATGCCATAGTCTCTGTTTGTGAGATGGAGCACTCACCTCTTTGGTCAAACACCTTACCTGAGGATGGCAGCATGGTTAGTTTTTTAAATGAGGAACTCTTAGGTAAACGAAGTCAAGAGTTGGAAACATTTTACAGACTTAATGGCGCCATCTATATCTGTAAAATAGAAAAGCTGCTGGAACAAAGGAGCTTTTTTATCAAAAATAATATTTTTGCGTATGTAATGAATCGTGACACTTCAGTTGATATTGATGAAGCTATTGATTTTAAAATTGCAGAACTATTAATGAAAGGGTAAATTTCACATGGTTAATCTATTTATTACTCGTACTCCGATGCAGATTGTCAATGCTTTTGAAGCAACTCAGTACTTCAATACAGCACAAAATATACTTATTATAATCGAGAACAATCAAGACAATAATCCTAAGCAGATTCAAAAAGTAATAGAAATTTTTGACTTGAAAACTGTTTTTGATGACATTATTAAAGTAGAGAATAGAGGAAAATCAAAGTTTATTCAATCGATTGAACTCATAAAACTCTTGAATAAAGATCAGTATGACACAGTGTTTCTTGGTAGTTACGGTGGTATCGGTAAATTGCTGCTTGCAAATTTAGAGTATCAACAGTCCTATTTAATAGATGATGGCACTGCGACTCTTATTGCTCATAAAACAATTATGCGCAATCTCAATAAGACAAAAATTGGATTTAAAGAGTTGCGAGCACTTCTTTTTGGTTTAAAAATTAAAATTAAAAAGCAGATCAAATTCTTCACTATCTTTAATTTGGAACAAGTTGAGAATGAGACCATTGTTAAACATAGCTTTGAAAATGTCAAAAAAAGATTTTCACTTCTTCAAAAGAGCGATAACACTACCTATCTGCTTGGTCAAAGCTTAACAGATTTTAAGATTGTCTCTAAAGAAAAGTACCTATGTTACTTACAACAGATTGTAGATAAATACAGTGACCAAAAAATCATCTATATGCCGCATCGTGCTGAAATCTTACACAAAGAGTTGTACCGCCTTGAAAACGAAAATTTTACTATTATGCCCAATACGATGCCAATAGAGCTCTATTTTTTAGTCAATGAGATATATCCAAAACACGTCATATCGTTCTTCACTTCAGCGCTGTATACGCTCGATGTCCTATTTAATAAAAGTAAAATCGAATCATTCTATATCGATCCAAGCGATATTGACAATAGAGTTGAAATTGTCAAAGTGTGTCAAGATTTTTTAGAGTCAACATCCGTCATAAAATCACCGCTAGAGAACTACAAAGATTACTGCTTAAAGTAACTTTTAATGGTTAATATTTCATAATTAACTATAAATCATTTAAGGAATCAATATGTTAAAATATTTTATATCAGTGATGCTAATATTTACAGGTCTTTATTCAGACGAAAGCTTTAAAATAAATAAAGTTGAAAGAGATTTAATTAATCCTAAAGGCACTGTTGAATTGACTTCAATATTAAGCTCGACACTTAAAAAGGATGATAACAATGATTTACATGTAAATGTAAGTTATGCCATTTCTAATAAACTAGAGTTAGTTTTTTTAGGTGTAAATTATCTTTTTTATGATGATGTTAACAATGATTACTTAGCCGGTGTAAGATTTATTGGAGGAAGAAGTGGAAGCGGTCGTAATTCATCCAATGCTTTTGAGTTTAAGCTTAAAGGAAAAAACAGATTTTTAGAGAATAAATATGCTTTAGAGTATCATGCTTTATATACGCATATTTTTAACAGTTCTAATAGAGATGACTATATGTTTGAGTTTTTAATTGAACCTATTATCTCCATAAATGACCATGTTTCTTTTAGTCTAAGCTCAAGATATATTAAAGGAGATGAAAGATATTATGATATTATTTCAAATACTAAGTATTATGATGTAGGTTGTAATTTATATGTAAGTGTCAATAAGTACATAGACCTCTATGTAAAGTATGCATATTTTGAGAACTCAAATCCTAGTCATCCTGCTTTTAATTCTTATGATTATGATTTTTACAATAAAAGCGGAAACAGAGTTGGGTTTGGCGGATCATTTAGATTCTTTTTCTAACTGGCATTAAATTAAGAGCTTAAAGGAGTGCGAAATAAAAACTATCTTATTAAGTTTCTTTTTAATCATACAACTATTTGGTGATGCCCCTAAATATGATGAACCAAGTAGTTGCTCTGAAATAATTAAAGAGATTAATTTATTAGAAGAAGAAAAAAAGTATGAAACTTTAACTACTATAGCTGCTAGAATTATGTTTTTCGTTAATGCATATGTATTTTTAGAAACAGACAAAACATTAGATGAAAAAATTCAAGTTTTAAAACTACAACTATCAAGTTGTCAAAAAAATGATTTTTAGCCTAAAATTTTTTACTTTAACTCTTAAAAAGTCTTGCTATTATAAGATGCTATAATTAGAAAAATTGGGAGTTAGCATTGAGTAAAAAAGTTATTATTACTTATGGTACGTTTGATCTATTTCATATTGGGCATCTTGAACTGCTCAAACGTTTAAGCAAACTTGGAGATGAACTTATTGTTGCAGTGTCTACCGATAAGTTTAATGAAAAAAAAGGGAAAAAAACCATTATCCCTTACAAGCAGCGCGCCAAGATTATCAAAGCAATTAAATATGTCGATAAGGTCATACCCGAGAAAAGCTGGGATCAAAAAGTCAAAGATGTCAAAAAGCATAATATTGATGTTTTTGCCATAGGCAATGACTGGGAAGGGAAATTTGACTTTTTAAAAGAGCATTGTGAGGTGGTCTATCTTCAACGTACTCATGGCGTCTCCTCTACTAAACTAAAAAAATCTCTGAGCAGTCTTTCAGCTATTAATCCTGATGATATTAAGATGGCATTTGAGATTCTAAAACGCATCAAAGATGATCTGGAATAACATTGAGCAGCATCTATACTATTGACCCGAACTACACGCATCTGCTCCCTTTTGTAGAAAATATTAAAGAGCGATTCAGTGATGACTCTGAAACGATTCACAATGCCAGAAATATCCTTAAAATATTTGAGGTTGACAACACTAAGGTCGTTGTGAAATCATTTAAAATACCTAATATCATCAATCAAATTGTCTACAGTTTTTTTAGAGACTCTAAAGCGGCGCGCTCTTACATGTATTCTCAAAAACTTATTGCACTGGGCATTGCAACACCCCAACCCATAGCTTTCGTTGAACAGAGACGACTTGGTCTGTTTAAAGAGAGTTACTATATCTGTGAACATTTTGACTTTGACTTTGAGATTCGTGCGGTATTAAAAGATTCCAAATTTCCTGATCGTGAAACAATCTTTAAAGAGTTTGCAGAGTTTTCATACCAACTCCATGAAGCCGGTATTTATCATGTAGACTACTCACCGGGAAATGTGCTAATCAAAAAAAAGGCTAATCACTATACATTTATGATTGTCGATGTGAATCGTATGGAATTTCTTGATTTTACCGATGAACTCAGAATGAAAAATCTATCACGCTTTTCAGCTTCAGAAGAAGATACTAAGATGATTGCACAATTTTATGCCAAAGCTGCTGGACTTAATGCCGATTGGGCGGTAAAGAGATTAGAGTTTTATCATGAAAAACATCAAGAGTATATCAAGAGAAAAAAAGAGCTTAAAAAGTTAAAAAAACGTTCTTAAGCAAGACCAAACGTTTTGAAGATCTTGTATTTTCTAAGTAGTGAGATTTTTCTCTTAAGTGGCACTCCATGTTGCTCAATATAAGCGAGTGTCGCATCGACCATACGTGACGCTGATTTACCATCACGGTAGGGGTGATACATCGCAATCACATCAGCACGTCTGTCTCTGAATTGATCCTCTTTAAAAAGTGTCTCATAGACATAAGCATCGACTTCATCAGCAGTTGCTGCATCCGCCCAGTTGACATTAGGTGAGGTGCTATTTAACGTTACTACAGGCTTATTAAGCCCAATAAACTCATAGACTACCGAGGAAGTATCACTAATCATCAAGTCACTTACCACTAATGCATCAGAAATGTCTGAACTCTCTAAGATGACCAACTTTGAGTGTGCCATTGCCTTATAGGTATTAACAACATCTTCATTCATCTTGTCATGAAATTTTACATGTACTAAAATATCGTTATCATGAGAGAGTTTCAAAACAGTATCTTTAAGCAGTGATGCCGATGTCAATGAGGGTGAAAACGTTGGAGCGAACAGCACCAGTTTTTTAGCACCACTGTGTTGTAGGAGCTTCTCTTTTTTAGCTTCTGACTGCTGTGCTTTGCTAAAAAGATCATCAAGTTTACACCACCCTGTCTCAACAACTTCAAAGTTCTTATGTTTTTGAGAAAGTTCAAGAAAACGTTTGGTAAAGTACGGCCCTTGTGTCAGATAGAGATCAAAATAGTCCCGTATTCTAAAGTGCCCTTTTTTTTCTCCGGCAAAACCATGAAAAATCTGTACCTTAACCCCTCTTAAGTACCAAGGAACATCATTTCCCGGTATAAAAATTGCATCACTGCCAAATGCCGCTAACCCTTTCATGCTGGTTGTATAGGTGCTGTTTTGATAGGGAAAAGATGATTCAATCTCTAAAGGAACAAACCAGAGAATCTCAAAACCTCTACTAAGCAGCTCCTCTTCAAGTGGTTTTAAAATTGAAAAAGCATAGGGCAGATTACAAAATAGAGCTGCTTTCATAGATGTAACCTAAAAAATAAATTTAAAACCGGCAAATGCCGCGTGATTAAACTTCACATCAGCTATTTCATAATTCGTATCAATATGACGATATCCTAACGTAATAAGTCCTCTGTCTATAATCTCAATATCAACATTAGCTTTAAATTCTAAGTAATTATCGGCATCGCTGAAACTAAGCACTGAAGGTGCATAATAAAGCTCCGCACCAATATAAATCGGTACAACACTTGAATGAAAAGGCAGACGGTACCGTGCTTCTACACCCAATGGAACAGCTAAAAAACTTTGCGAATCAGCAGAACTGTAGTCCACTTTAAAACCAATACCGATACGTAACTCTTTCATCTTATCGAGAGGTTTTCTCATTAAATATGACAACTCAACCAACTCATCAGCATCATGTTTATTATCTGCGTAAATATAACGAAGACCGATATACGTGCTATCGACATCTAATTGTGAGTTAAACTGTCCCATATCAAACTTCAACTCTACTTCAATATCATCATTATTAATATTAATCTCACCCGTATGCATCGCAAATGCTACCGCTGTAGCAGTGCTTAAAAGTGCTAATTTTTTTAACATCTATTTCCTTCTATTTTTTCTATGGTTTTAGTCGTGCTTTTACCTTCAACAAACTGCACCAATTTCAACTCACGAGCAAATTCGGTTCCAACCACCTGCTTACCTTTATAGTCACCACCTTTAACCAAGGTATCGGGTGCAATCATTTTTATGAGTTCATATGGTGTATCGTCTGAAAACTTCACCACATAATCTACTGCATCCAAAGCCGCTAAAATATAGGCTCTGTCATTTTCGGAGTTAATAGGACGCGATGGTCCCTTGAGTGCACTTACTGATGCATCAGAGTTAAGACCTACAATCAAAATATCTCCAAAACTCTTTGCCTCTTGCAGATACTTCACATGTCCTACATGTAAAATATCAAAACAGCCATTAGTAAAGACAATGCGTTGTCCATTGGCTTTGACACGTTTTATAATGGTATCAATCTCATCAAAGCTCTTAATATGGGCATCAGAGTTTGTCTGGTGCAGACTTGAAGCATAGATTTCAATCTCATCGAGCGTTGCTGTTGCTGAACCAATTTTTCCTACTACCACAGCGGCAGCATAATTAGCAAATTTCGCTGCGGTGTCAATGGTTTCATCACAAGCCAGCGCATATGCAAGTGACGCAATTACTGTATCACCCGCTCCTGTCACATCATAGACCTCTTGAGCTACGGTAGCAAATCGGCGCATCGTCTCATCATAAAGTGCAATACCATCTTCAGAGAGTGTAATCATTGAGGTATGCAATTTACATGTAGTTTTGAGCTTCAATAGTGCGCGCTCTAGTGTATCATTATCAGCAATTTCAATCCCTGTTGCCAGAATTGCTTCTTTTTTATTGGGTGTTAAAAGATAGGCACCCTCATACTTTTTAAAGTCACTCCCTTTAGGGTCAACCACTACTTTTTTACCCTGCTGGGTAGCCAATGAAATAATGCCTTGAGCCAGATAGGGAGTAATAATTCCTTTGGCGTAATCTGAAATAATAACAACATCATATAACCATATATCTTTTGCCACCGCATCAATAATACGCTGTGCCATCTCATTAGCAATAGCATCTTTACTCTCTTTGTCATAGCGTAATATCTGCTGATTTGAAGCAATTATTCGACTCTTTTTACTTGTGATTCTTCCTTCTTGGGTCAGAAGTGCCTCTGTTTTAATACCGACAGATTTCAGCATAAGAGCCAGTTCTATGCCATTTTTGTCATCTCCAATTACACTAGCAACACTCACACTGCTCCCAAGTGCTAGAAGATTGTTTAAGACATTGCCCCCACCGCCAAGCAATGTTGTCTCTTTTTTTATATCAACCACTTGAACCGGAGCTTCAGGAGAGATACGTTCACACCCTCCCCACAGATAATGGTCAATCATTAAATCACCAATCACAAGAATGTTCGGTTTTTTATTTTTAAAAATCTCAATCATAATACATCTTTATAGTAATAATTACTTCATTGTATCAGATGCCAAATTAAAAAAAGATTACTAAATTTTACTTATCTACTTTTAAGATTCGACCCACTATAATTTGTGTGAAATTCAATTAAACGGAGAAATCAAATGAAAAAAATCGCTCTTGCAATGCTAGTAGCTGGTGTATCTTTAATGGCAGCAGACGGTGCAGCTCTTTACAAAAAATGTGCAGCATGTCATGGTGCTAATGGTGAGAAAAAGGCTCTTGGTAAATCTGCAGTAATTACTGGTGTAGATCATCTTCAAGATCTTAAAGATTACAAAGCCGGTACATTAAACAGACACGGTATGGGTGCACTAATGAAAGGTCAGGTAGCTTCTTACTCTGACGCTGATTTAGAAGCTGTAAATGAGTACATTAAAGGTCTTTAATCAGATTTTAGTATCATCGCTTACGCGGTGATATTGCAACATTTCTACTCAGGTTTATAATTCTTCTCTTTTAACTTTTTCTTTTTATGTTCTTGTTTTACTGCATCATTTAGTTCAGATTCATCATCATACAGTGCCGCATTTAAAAACTTCTCTTTATCATCAAACTGTCCACTTTTAATACCCCATAAAAAAGCAATCAGGGCTACACCTCCGAGTACTAATGAGGCACCTAACATCATTGCAATAATATAACTATCCATTTTTTACCCCTTTAACTCTGTTACTTAATGACACTGAAGCGAATTCTCATTGAATTTCCCACCACTAACAGTGAACTAATTGACATTGAAATTGCCGCAATAAGTGGAATAATATACCCCGCCATTGCTAATGGAATGGTTATGGCGTTATAAAGCAGTGACAATCCTAAGTTCTGTTTAATCAGCTTAAAGGTCATTTTTGAAATCGTAAATGCTTCACTAAGTGCGGTCAGATTATCACCTAAAAGTACTACATCACTCACTTCAATGGCAATATCACTACCATTACCCATAGCAATTCCGATGTTGGCATTAGCCAGTGCCAAAATATCATTTACTCCATCACCTGCCATAATAATGACTTTGTCCTCTTGCTGCATCTGCTCAATTAACGCCGCTTTTTGTTCCGGTGTTAAAGAGTGGTGTACAGTACTTATACCTACATCATTGGCTATTTTATACGCTGATGCTTCATGGTCTCCTGTAAGCATCATTACTTCAATACCACTCTTTTTAATGGCTTCTATCGCTTTATATGAATCCTCTTTTGCCACATCGCTGAGTTCAAAAATGGCGTGAACTACACCGTCAATTGCAAAAAAGAAAAGTGAGTGTGCGCTCTGGAAATTCACTTCAATATTGTGTTCTTGCATCAGTCTGGCATTACCGCCTAATAGCTCTCTTGCATCACTTTGAGCACTGATGCCACGTGCATGAAGCTGTTTCACCTCATCTAACGTAGACGATACCTCAATATCCAAGTAATTAGCAATCCCTTTTGCAATTGGATGATTCGAAGTGCTAACTAAAGAGTAAAGCAACTCTCTATCAAATACATGTAACTCATTTACATGTATAACTTCAGGTTTGCCTTTTGTGATGGTTCCGGTCTTATCTAGCACCAGTATATCTGCTTTTGCCATCGTCTCAAGCTGCGCGGCCTCTTTAAAGAGAATGCCGCGTTGTGCGCCCAGACCCAGACCAACCAATGTCGCCACCGGAGTCGCAAGAGCCAGCGCACATGGACAAGCAATAATAATAACCGAAATACCGACAATAAAAGAGGTCTCAAAGTCATGCGACCAGAGCCACCAGACTACAAACGTTAAAAACGAGAGTGCCAAAATAGTTGTAGAAAAGTGTTCAGAAAGACGATTCGCCATCTGCTCAATTTTCGGCTTTTTACTCATTGAATTCTCTAGCAGTGAGACAAGGTTTGAGATGGTCGAATGGGCAAAGTCTTTCGTTGTTTTGTACTGAAGTATCGCATCAATCGAGGTCGTTCCACTCACAAGTGAATCACCAGAGCGTTTGAAAATTGGGTCACTCTCACCCGTGAGACTTGACTCATCAACACTTCCCTCACCTTCCATGACTTCACCGTCAATAGCAATTTTTTCACCCGCTTTTAATAATACAATGGAGCCGACTTCAACATCATTAATATTCATCAAACGCATCTCGCCATTCTCAATGACACTGACTTCAGCCGGTATCTGCTTGCTCATAATATCGAGTGTGTCGGCCGCATTTTTTTTACTTAAAACCTCTAAAAACTTTCCAAAAAGTACAAAAGTAATAATCATTGCCACCGAATCAAAATAGGCCTCGCCATCTTCAACCAATGTAATATAAATAGAATAGACATAGGTCAGCGACGCCCCCGTTGCTACTAAAATATCCATGTTGACTACACGGTTTTTAATGCCAAAATAGGCACCTTTAAAAAAGACCCAGCCGCTGTAAAAAAGTACCGGAGTCGCCAGTACCCACTCTGCAATATTTAAAATAGTCTTTACATCTTGCGTAATTCCGGTAAAATACCCCGCATACTGCGCTACAGCTACCCACATAATATTCATTGACGCAAAGGTCGCCACCGCCATGCGAAGGTAGTAGTCTTTGCGCTGTCTATTAGCACTGAGTTCTTGTGACGAGGGGTCATACGGAAAAGCGTTGTAGCCAACAGCTCGAATCATATCGATAATTTTAGAGAGTTTTACCGTGTGGTCCGCCCAGGTAATACGCGCTTTATTATTGGTGTAGTTAATATGAGCTTCAATGACACCATCCATCTTGTGCAGTGCTTTTTCATTCAGCCAGACACACGCCGCGCAGTGAATTCCTTCAATGACTAATGAGACTTCTTGAAATCCCTCGCTATTAGTGGTGACAAACCTATCGTAAAATGCCGGTGAATTAAAGTTATCGCTATCTTCATACTGTGCGGTTTGTGGCGTTAATTTTGTGTTGGCAGTCTTCTCATAGAAGCTCTCCAAACCACTGTCGCTGAGCAGATGAAACACTCCTTGACAGCCGTTACAACAAAAATAATGTTCCCCATCGACGATCATTACCGATTCATCAAACTCTAAATGGCAGTGGCTGCACTCAATCTTGGACAATTTCAAACCTGCCTGATGTTCTATTTTTCTCTAATTTTTCCCAAGATCTGACTAACCCTTGCATACAGATGTAAATACCATGGTCACTCTGCGCTTGAGCATACCCTAAAGCCATAGAAAAATTGGCAGTTGCTTCTAGCTTGTCAATCTCATACGGTACCATTGCACCGGTCAAGACCACTACTTTATCTTCAATCAAAGCACTTAAATACGCGGCGGTAAGATGCATGGTATCAGTACCATGAATGATGACAATCTCTTTTTCAGTAGACGCTAAAATAATATCAGCAATCATTTTACGATCATCACTCGTAAACTCTAAACTATCTTTGTAAAGCACTCCTGCAACTGTTGGATTGTAGGCAAATCGCGATATTATCTCCTCAACAGCACGGTTGTCATAAGGAACATCAAGCGTACCTGTTATTGGATTGTAACGTTTGTTAAAGGTTCCACCCGTATTTAAAATAAGCATTTAAGCTCCTTTATCACTTGACTCGCCTTAGTATTAATGCTCTCATCAGAGTTGAATAACACCTGTTCACCTACCAATGCCAAAATTGCCGCTTCAATATCGCGTTCACTGTCACCGACTAAAATTGAGTGTTGCATATCGATATTGTATGTGGCTTGTGCGTCAAGCAGCATCTTTGGTTTTGGTTTGCGGCACTCACACTCACCTGAGAAATCCGGATGATGCGGACAGTGGTAGATATGCGTAATCGTAACACCCTCATTTTTAAACTGCTCTATCATCCACTCTGAGAGCTTTAAAAAATCTGCTTCACTGTACATGCCCCGCGCAATACCCGATTGATTGGTTACTACAATAATCAAGTAGCCTTTCTCTTGAAAGTGTCGGCACAACTCAAAAATACCATCAACAAATTTAACATCTTCTATTTTGTGGAGGTAGTTCTTCTCAATATTAATAACACCGTCACGGTCAAGAAAAAGTGCTTTTTGCTTAGATGCCATCGCCAAAAAGTTCTCTCTCAATAATATCACAAATAATATGCCCTATTAAAATATGCGACTCTTGAATACGCGGAGTATCGTGTGAAGGTACTACAATCACAACATCCGCCGATGCCGCCATGGCACCGCCATCACGACCAACCAGCGCCACGGTGGTAATGCCTTTTTCTTTTGCCACATCAAAAGCATTCAAAACATTTTTAGAGTTCCCTGATGTCGAAATTCCAATAAACAGATCGCCGCTACGTCCCACACCCTCAAGTTGGCGTGAAAAGATTCTATCAAATCCATAATCATTTCCGATTGCAGTGAGTGCCGAGGTATCCGTTGTCAGCGCAAAAGCACTTAAAGAGGGTCTATCAAATCCATAACGACCGACAAGCTCTGCTGCAATATGCTGTGCATCCGCCGCACTACCGCCGTTTCCGGCTATTAGTACCGTATTTCCATTTTCATAGAGTGCCACACATCGCGCAGCTACCTCTTGAATATTCTGTATCAACGCCACATCATTTAAAAGTTTTATCTTTGTATCGATAGAAGCTTGAATATTTTGTTCAATAAAATCATTCACTACTTACTCCTTACATGCATCAATAGCATAACGATTAATGCTTAAATCTTTACCTACTAAAACAACCCGTACATCATTCTTACTCATAAGTGAATGAAGCACGCTCTCATCATCAGGGGTGTGAAATATAAAAACCGGAACCCCTTTGAGATTCTCTTGGGCATCACTATCATAAATCGGATCATCCACTTTTTTACCGTATGGCATTGCCAGTGCCGTAATATTTTTAAAGAAATAAGCAATCTTGTAGCCGTTAATGACAATCGACGAAAACAGATTACTTCCCGGTAGTGGATGAATTCCTAAAATGGTCTTAAAACCGGCATCGGTGTACATAGAAATGAGCAATGGATTGGAGCCTTCGATATAGAGACGTTGTGCAATTGAATCAAAATTCGTAATCTCAAGTAGCCGTGCAATCGCTACTTTTGTCTGTTCAACACTGAGTTTATCAAGGTTTTTATAATCAAGCCAAAAATAATGTCCTTTTCCAACTGCTTTTAAAAACTCCTCTAAAGTAAATAGGCTTCCCTCTTTTTTCGTATAAATCAGCTTACCGTTATTTCCCTTTTTAGGATGATCATGTGAAATAATAAAACGGTTCATACCCACATCATAATGAAAATCAACCTCAGCACCGTGTGCTCCCAATGAAAAGGCACGATTCATTGCAATCACTGTATTTTGCTCTTCTCGTGTCTCATACAACCCTCGTGCCGCCCAAATTTTATGGCAGTTACTGTAAGTATGGCGTTGTTCTAAGGTCTCTTGCATGTGTTCATCAACATACATTACCGTAAGGTTATAGGCAACAACCAGCAATAGAACAATTCCAAGAATTACTTTTTTTATCATGCTTTTACTTTAGTACTGTATTCCCGTAACCGAGCGTACTTTTTCAATGATCTCCGCCGATGCTGCGCGCGCTTTAGCCGCACCATTATTTAAGATATCGCGTACTTCATCTTGATGCTGCTCATAATAGTCACGTTTTTTACGGTACGGCTCATAATAGTCCCAAATTACATCGGCTAAATAAAGTTTAAAGTGACCATGCCCTTCACCGCCCTTGGTGTAGCGCTCTTGAAGGTTCCAACACTCATCTTCATTCAAGTAAAGTTTGGCAATATTGTAAACATTACAGCTTTCAAATTCTTTGGGTTCTTCCATTGCTACGGCTTCAGTAACAATTTTTTTAATGGTTTTGAGCTGCTTTTTCTGCTCACCAAAAATATTGATGGTATTACCGTAACTCTTACTCATCTTTGCCCCGTCAATTCCTGGAACTGTTTTAACATTCTCATCAACTCGATACTCTGGAATGGTAAAAATATCACCATGAGCATTATTAAACTTAATGGCAATATCACGCGCCATCTCAACATGTTGGATCTGATCTTTTCCCACAGGAATAATCTCTGAGTTAAACAGTAAAATATCTGCAGCCATCAATACCGGATAGGAAAAGAGGTTATGACTCGATGCAATGCCGCGTGCGGTTTTATCTTTGTAGCTATGACCGCGTTCAAGCAGACCCATTGGTGTAAAAGCTGAAAGCACCCAGTAAAGCTCTAATACTTCTTTGACATCAGACTGCACCCAAAACGTACTCTTTTGCGGATCCATACCCAGTGCTAAAAAATCTGTTGCTGCTTGCATGGTCAGCTCTGCTAAACGTTTTCCATCACTAAGAGAGGTCATCGCATGATAGTTAGCAATAAATGCAAAAACCTCATGCTCACTCTGTGCATCAATCATGGGTCTAATGGAGCCAAAATAATTTCCAATATGTAAGTCACCTGAAGGTTGAATACCCGTTAAAAGTCTCAAAAAAAATTCCTTTAATAAATTACAAAATTATAGCCAAAAAGCATAGCATCTTTAAGAATAGCTATGTTATATTTATAAAAATATATAAAAGGATTTATAATGAATACTCAAATTCGTACTAAAGACATTACACTGACTGACCATACCAAAGCTCATGTAGATTTAGCAATTCAAAATTTTGCAAAATATGGTCTTGAACTGACAACGGTAAATACAATTATTCAAAAAGAAAAAAAAGGCGTTAATGTCGAATTTGATATTCATATTGCACGCAACTCTCCTGTAGTTATTAGCCAAAGTGACGACAGCTTAGATGCTGCTATTGATTTGGCGATTGATAGAGCGAACAAAGCACTTCGTCGTCTTCATGACAAAATTGTGACACACCGCGGAAGTGACTCAATTAAAAGCCTTGAAGTTGAAGGTGACGAAATCGAAAAAGCGACGGTATAGAACAGTCTATGTTTGAATGGACTCTCTGGTTTCACATTATTGCGATGGTGTCATGGTTTGCGGTACTTTTTTATCTGCCGCGTCTGTTTGTCTATCATGTTGAACATGCTCATAAGGCAGAATTTGTTGAAGTTGTTAAAATTATGGAGTACAAGATTTACATGTATATTGGTGTACCCGCATTTTGGGCAACGCTAATTTCGGGTATTGCACTCATATATCTCTACCCAACCAATATTTTTTCAACAGGCGGATGGTTTCATACCAAACT
>CAYZUN010000032.1:0-20404 GCA_964481625.1 uncultured Sulfurimonas sp. | reverse complement strand
TCCATCTCAGTTTGATGGTTCGGCTGGATCCGGGGTGGCCATTCATCGTGTACGTCCTTTCTCAGCCATTCTTTGTTGCTGAAGTATTTACAGGTGCACCTGGTAAATATGTTTCTCTTGAAGATACAATTAAAGGCTTTAAAGGCATTTTAGAAGGTGAATATGATGACCTTCCTGAATCAGCATTCTACATGGTAGGTGGAATGGATGAGGCTATTGCTAAAGCTGAAAAGTCAAAATAACAGCTAAGGATAATTAATGGAAACATTACAGCTTCAAATAATGACACCAACTGGGGCAATCTATGATGGTGAAGCTCTGAGTGTTACGATACCCGGAGAAGAGGGAGAATTTGGTGTTCTTCCTCATCATGCTTCATTAGCTACATTACTGCAAGCCGGTGTTGTAGATATTGAAACTACAGACAAGTCAATTGCATCAGTTGTGGTCAATTGGGGTGTTGTTCAGGTTGATGAGAAAAAGGTCTTGATTTTAGTTGATGGTGCCGTTGCCATTAAAGGTGACACTGAAAGTGCAATTGCTAAATCAATTGAAGATGCTAAATCATTAGTTGATAGTGCATCAGATTCTAGTGCTGCTATTGCAACCGTGTCGGCAAAAATCGAGTCAGCTGCTCAGCAGCTTTTCTAATGTTCGACGATCTATCTATTTTTATTGATAAAAGCCATGGCGTAACACTTTTTGTGTTGGGTGTGTTGGCTCTTTATTTTATTGTGCTTAATTGGGTTTTTTTCTACCGCTATTTTACTTTAAACAGTTGGATTTCTAAAGAGTCAAAGTCATTAGAAACGCTGCTTATGGGTTCACATACTGTTAATGATAATTCTTACTTAAACCATTTTATTAAGACTAGTAGCAACATAAACAGAGATATTTTTGATCTGGGTAATTTTGCAGCTACCAAAGAGGCGACAAAAGGGCTCTCTTTACTCTCAGTGGTTGCTTCAACGTCTCCTTTTATAGGTCTGTTTGGTACGGTAGTTTCCATTTTGGATACCTTTAGTAATATTGGACAATCTTCAGGTACCATGTCAGTTATTGCGGCAGGTGTCTCAGATGCTCTTATTGCAACGGCAGCTGGAATTTTTGTTGCTATTTTTGCTTATACGTTTCATCAGGTTATAAAACGTAAGTCTTATGATGTCAGTGGATTGATTAAGATGCAAAGTGATGCTATTTTAGCTCGTTTAGGTTAGAAATGAATTCATACGATTGGGACGAGAAACCAGAACTCAATATTACACCCTTAGTAGATGTGATGTTGGTTTTGCTTGCTATTTTAATGGTTATTACCCCTAATATTGTATATGAAGAGTTGATTAATTTGCCACAAGGGTCTGCAACAAAGCAGATGGAAAAGAAACCACCTGTTCATATATCTATTAACAATGAAGGGGAAGTCCTTGTTAATAAAGAAAAATTTGAACTGATAACATTTAAAGATAATTTTTATCTTTATTCACAAAAACTTGATATTAAATCTTCAGTTATGATTAGTGCTGATGAGTCACTTGATTACGGTGTTGTGATGTCGGTATTAGCTGCGGTTAAACTGGCAGGATTCACTGAAGTCTCGTTGGCTACTAATGGTTAGTAGTGACAGATATTTTTACTTAAGCGGTTTTATTTCAATATCGCTTTTTGTACTTTTTTTAGTACTTTTTATCTCCATGGTACTGCAGCAAGAGAAGCTCAAACAGTTTGCTCTAAAAAAAGATAACTACATCTCTATCTCCATTGATACACCGCTTACCAATAAAAAAACATTTAAGAAAAATGTGAAAAAAGAGCCGCCAAAGCCAAAGCAAGAGATAAAAAAAGAAGAGCCAGAACCAATTGAAAAGCCAGTTGTTCAAAAGAAAACAGAAGATAAGAAAAAAAATATTTCTGATCTTTTTGCTTCAGTATCTACTCAAAAGATTGTGGAGAAAAAAGAGAAGAAGCCGGTAATTGACAAAAAACTACTTTCGAAGCTTTCAAAACAGACAGCTAAAAAAATGGTAAGTGAAAGCGCAACGGCATCATCTATGATGAAAAAAATAGAGATTACTTCACAAAGTGCATCAACGTCCCCGGATGTAAACGAATATTTAGCTAAAATTCAAGCTATTATTTATGAACACTTCTATCCCCCGATGAACAGTGAAGGGTATAGTGCCATTATATCAATTCAATTTGATAGTTTTGGAAAAATACTGAGTTATAAAGTACTGACATATTCAGGAAATGATATGTTTGATAGTGAAGTAGATAGTTTAAAAGTGCGTCTGCAAGCACTTACATTTGCTAAACATCCTCAGGGAAAATCTGAAAATCTAAAAATTATTTTAAAGTCACAGGAGTAATTATGCGTCATCTTTTAGGAATAATCTTTTCAGCGCTATTGTTATATGCAAGCGATGCAACAATTGAGGTAGTCAAAAAAGCAGACTCTATTGCTTCCATTGCAATTGAAGATGCAACTGCTTCATTTGATACGATAGCATCGCGTCAATTTTTCAAAAATATTGTGAGTGATATGAATGTCCTTTCGCTTTTTAATGTTGAGAGAAAACATTATGTTAACAACTATGCCAATGAGACGGTATCAGATGAGACAAAACTATTTGATTACGTTTTGCGATACCGACTTCGCAGTGATGATAGAGGGACTGTTTTTGTTGATGTGAAGCTTATTTATAATGATGAAGTGATGATGAAAAAAGTCTATAAGACCTCAAAAACCAGTCTTTTAGTCTTTGTCGCACATACACTTGCTTACGATGTTAACGAGATGATGGGAGCACCATCGGTAGATTGGATGAAAAAAAAGGTAGTTTTTTCCAAGTTAACATCGCCGGGACGCAGTGAGATAGTGCTCTCTGATTATACATTGACGTATCAGCATACAATGATAAAAGGCGCACTCAATGTTTTTCCTCAATGGGCAGATGAAGCTCAGAGTGCTTTTTACTATACATCACTTGCCGGTGGTGTACCAACACTCTATAAGATGAATGTCAATAGCGGTATTAAAGAACATATTACTACTTCAGACGGTATGTTAGTCTGTTCCGATGTAAGCAGTGATGGCAGAAAGTTACTCTTAACCATGGCACCTTCAGGACAACCAGATATCTACCTATATGATACAGTTACTAAAAAGAAAAAGCGCATTACTACTTATAGCGGTATCGACGTGAACGGTCAGTTTATGGAAAATGATAAAATTGCATTTGTCTCCAACCGTTTAGGGTATCCCAATATTTTTTCTAAAAATCTTAATGGTGGCAGTGTTGAGCAGATGGTCTATTATGGAAAAAGTAATGCAGCGTGTAGCGCACACAATGAGTATGTAGTCTATAAATCACGTGAAAGTGTTCATGAGTTTGAGCGTAATACGTTTAACCTGCACTTAATCTCTACAAAAACTGATTTTATCCGTCGTCTTACTGCAACGGGTGTCAATGAATATCCAAGATTTTCCACTACCGGTGACTCGATCTTATTTATTAAAAATTATAAGCAGCAGAGTTCGATTGGTTTGATTCGTTTGGAGCAGAATAAGAGTTTCTTATTTCCTTTAAAAATAGGGAAACTACAATCAATTGATTGGTAGCATTACCATGTAAATTACTATTGATATGTGTCAAGGACATAGTATAGTAAAAACAGATATTATTATTGAAAATATAAAGGGTTGATTTGAATATTGATATTATCTTATATTTTCATATCCTCTCTGCAACTGCTTGGATTGGCGGTTCGCTACTTCTTTTTGCCTTAGGTATTATTTTAAGAGATAAAGTAGCACAAAAGCAGGTCTATTTTCATTTAGGTCCGATTTACGGATACTTTGAGACTTTTTGGTTGATATTGCTTTGGATTACAGGTATTACACTCTTTTTACATTTTGGTTTTGATGAGCTGCTCTTTAATGATCCTGAACATGTCTTGTCAGGGTGGATGCAGCATAAGTTAATATATGTCAGTTTTATTACAATTTTAACTCTTATTCATATGGTGATTGCTTTTAAAACACACAATGCGACTCGAAGCACTCTTTTAAATATTGTGTCACGTGGGAGTTCGCTACTTATTTTCTTTTTAAATCTAGGTATTTTATGGGTTGCAATTCAAATTAGAAACATACTATAAGATAGATAAGCAGTAAGACACAACAAGTTTAGAAGATAATCTATAACATCTTTGCGTATATAAAGAGTAAACATTTTTTCGATATAATTACCGCAATTTTACGCAAGGTAGTTATATGAAAAAAGTTCTAATGGCAAGTGCAGTTGCAGCACTGTTGGTTTTAAGTGGTTGTAGTTCAAAAGATTCTTCTATTGATCCATATGATGCAGGTATTACGATTGAGCCTGAAAAGGTTGAAATGATTGAAACCCAAGAGGTGAGTGGAGATGAAATCGTTGTTGTTGAAGGCGCTGATAGCAATGAGATGACACTCAATGCCTTAGAGTCACGTATGCGTAGTGTTACATTTGCATTTGATAGATTTAATATTTCTCCAACGATGCAAGATATTGTTGATGCAAACAGTAAATTAGCAAACAGTGATGCCGGGGACTACTCTATTAAACTTGAAGGTAACTGTGATGAGTGGGGTAGTGATGAATATAACTATGCACTTGGTCTTAAACGCGCTAATGCCGTTAAAAGTACAATGGCACAAAATGGTGTTAATGTTGCACGTATCACCATGGTGAGTTATGGTGAAAGTAATCCAACATGTACTGATAAAACTGAAGCATGTTGGGCTCAGAACCGTCGCGTAGATACTAAACTTCTACCATAAATGAAACTAGCTCTATTAGTACTTCTCTTGCCTGTTGTTCTTTTTGGCTCTGAACCTTCAGCGTTTGGAGCAGGGAATCTAGAGAGTGAAACTCCATACGGATTGACAGAGTCTGAGAAACATATTTTAAAAAATAAAAAGCGTCTTGAAAGTATTAAAAAAGAGACGCGTATGCAAGATGGAAAAGTTGAGAGCATCCGTGAGCGTATGGATGGACTTCAAACCATTGTAGAAGGTCTTAGTGCCAAGTCACATCAAAATCACGTTGCTATTAGTGGTTTAACGGAAGGTTTTGGGGATTCTAGTATATCGCTTTCTGTTATGATTAGACAAAACAGTGATGATATTTTAAAGCTTAAAGAGACACTTACAGAGTTCTCAGGCTTATTAGACAACATTAATAATACTTACATTACTAAAGATGATTATAATGCATTAGTTGATGAGATGAATGATCTTAAAAAGAGTCTTTCAAAAACATTAAAATCACCTAAGCGTACTACAAGTTCTCTTTCAACAATGAGCAGTGAGACTGTTGCAACCAAAGCAAAAGCATTCTTTGATAAAAAATATTATACCGATGCAATAAAGTATTATGAGCATCTCATAAAAAAGAATTATAAACCGGCTTATGCTCACTATATGATTGGTGAGATGAACTTTAAGCGCAAAAAGTATGCATCGGCACTTTCATATTTTAAAGAGAGCGCGTCACGGTATGATAAGGCTAAATATATGCCTGCTTTAATGTTACATAGTGCCATTGCTATGGAAAAAACAGGTGATAGGGACAATGCACAAGCCTTTTATAGTACTATTGTCGCAAAATATCCTGCATCAAAAGAGGCAAAAGAAGCTGAAAAACGAATTAAATAATTCCTTTTCAGCCAAACAATAGTTTTCTATGATAAACTCCAAAAAATTATAATACTTAAAGTAATAAAGGTAAAAATATGGCAATTGAAGCAAATCAGATTGTATCTCTAGAGTATGAAGTACGTGATGGAGAGAATGTAGTTGATAGTAATGTTGGTGGCGCACCACTAGTATTTATGTTTGGTAAAGGTCAGATCATTCCTGGTCTTGAGGCTGGAATTGAAAATATGAATATTGGTGAAAAAGGTGATATTTTTGTAAAACCTGCAGATGCTTACGGTGACTACAATGAAGAAGCACAACAAGAAGTTCCAAAAGATCAATTTGCCGGGATTGAACTTGCAATCGGTATGACACTTTATGGACAAGGTGAAGATGGCGGTACGGTTCAAGTTATCGTTAAAGAGATTGGTGAAGAGAGTGTTATAATCGATTTTAACCACCCGTTAGCGGGTAAAGACTTAATGTTTAATGTCACAGTAAATGATGTTCGTGATGCAACAGCAGAAGAGGCAATGACTGGTATTCCGGCTGAAAACCAGCAAGATGACGGGTGTTGCGGCACAGGCGGCGGCAGCGGCTGTGGATGTAACTAATTTCGTAACATCTTCACATGCCTCTATTGAGGCATTAAAGACGGCAAACCTTTTAAAGAGTTTGTCCGTCAATGCACTCATTAGTGGTGAACACGGTGTTGGTAAAAAAAAGCTTGCACAATATATTCTCCCTAATGCTCCTGTGTACTGCGCATTAGATTTTGACGAACTGATTGCTGAGATTCAAAGTAGTTCTGAAATTATCATTACCCATGTAGAAAACTCTCCTAACTTAAAAATTATTGCTGATGAGATTGAAAAGCATGATGTCCGGGTCGTGGCAACATGTAGTGACAGTTATCACTCAGAAGTCGCTGATGACTTGTTTGATATTACCATACAGCTTCCAGCTTTAAAAGAGCGAGAAGAAGACATTCCGGTATTAATTGAACATTTTAAAAGTGAAGCTGAACTGATATTTGCAAAACAGGATACCTTTGAATTTAATATTAATAATGTTGATTTGAGCCAGAACGCATCATCACTGCGACGACAGCTCTTTTTGCATTATCTTTTAGATGATATTAATGAGAGAGACCTGATGGCACTGATTGAGAAATATCTCTATAAGAAGCTAGGTTCAAACAATGATTATCGAGAGTTTTTACATCTGTATGAAGTCCCACTGATTCGCGCGGGTCTTAAAAAGTTCCATTCACAACTAAAACTTGCATCTACTTTAGGCTTAAACAGAAATACACTTCGTAAAAAAATACAAGAGAACAGTGATTATAAATTTGAAGATTAAGGATTGAAATATGAGTAAAAAAATTGCAATGATATTTCCGGGACAGGGCTCTCAAACCATAGGTATGGGTAAATCGTTTTATGAAAACAGTGAAATTGCTCGTGAGATGTTTGATAGAGCGGGCGAACGTATTGGTGTGGATTTTAAAACACTGCTATTTAAAGAGAATGAACAAATTAATGAGACAGCATTCACTCAACCTGCAATTTTATTAGTTTCAATGGTAGCTTACAGACTATTTCAAGAACAATGTGACATTAAAGCTGAACTTTTTTTAGGACATTCATTAGGTGAGTTTAGTGCGGTATGTGCTTCGGGAGCACTTAATTATTTAGATGCAGTTGAACTCGTTCATAAACGTGGTCAATTGATGCAAAGTGCATGTGAAGGTATTGAGGCAGGAATGATGGCACTTGTTGGTTTGGATGATGCAACCGTTGAGAACTTATGTCAAGAAGCTCAAAATGCGGGTAAAAAAGTGTGGCCGGCAAACTATAATCAAGATGGACAATTAGTTGTTGCCGGATTAAAAACTGATCTACAAGGTATGGAAGAGACTTTTAGAGGTGCAGGTGCAAAACGTGCTATTTTATTAAACATGTCAGTTGCAAGCCACTGTGATTTATTACGTAGTGCTCAAGCACCACTCAAAGCTGAGTTAGAAAAGATGTTATGTGAGAGTTTTAGTGCACCAATTATCTCTAATGTAACAGCTCAAGCGTATAATACAAAAACTCAAGCCTTAGAACTTTTAGTAGATCAACTAGTAAAACCGGTACGTTACAAACAGTCAATTACTGCGGTGGCTCCAGGGCTTGATTTAGCCATTGAATTTGGTAATGGAGTACTTCTTAAAGGACTTAACCGAAGAATTGCAAAAGAGCTTAAAACTTTAAATGTTTCTGATATGGAAAGCTTGGCTAAGGTCGTTGAAGAGCTTTCATGAAAGTAGCCCTGTCCCAAAGCTCACCACGACTTAACCGTACTAATTTAGAGGCAGTTATTACAACAGTTCAGCAGAGTGATGCCAATGTCGTTGTTTTCCCCGAATTAGCACTCAACGGATACATGCTTCAAGATAAAGTTTACGAAGATGCGTTTAGTCTTGAAGAGTTATCATTATTTAAGCTTGCCAGTCAAGATAGGGATATTGTTGTCGGTGCAGCTATTAAAGAAGAGGGAAGAACTTACAATAGTGCTCTGTATTTTAGTGATGGTGAACTTTTACATGTACATCATAAAATGCATCTTCCCAATTATGGAATGTTTGAAGAGGCGCGTTACTTTTTTAAAGGTGAGGATATTGAATGTTTTCTTACCAAGCACGGTAAGACTGCCATGCTTGTCTGTGAAGATTTATGGCGTGCTTCTGTTATTGCCAAGCTCTCAGAATTAAAACCGGATATTATTTATGTTCTTGCGGCTTCTCCATCACGTGATTTTAGTGATGAGGGGCTTCTTATTGAATCCCAATGGAATGCGCTCTTAACCTCAGCGGCACTACTTTGCAGCTCTTATGTTATTTTTGTAAACCGTGTCGGTTTTGAAGATGGACTGGGGTTTTGGGGTGGAAGTCGTGTTATTACTGCGCGAGGTGAATGTGAGCACATTCTCGATAAATTCAAAGAGACAACGGTTAGCGTACCATTAAATCATACACTTCATAATGTTCAGAAGTGGATGGCAAAAATAGATTAAAGAGGTCTAATGACGATAGCAATTATGGGCGCAATGCCCCAAGAGATTGAACCAATTTTAGAAAAAGTTGGTGATTACACTACTACAAAATATGCACAAAACAGCTATTATACATGTAATTATGGTGAGCATGAATTAATTATTGCTTACTCTAAAATAGGTAAGGTTTTTTCAACACTGACAGCGGCAACACTGATTGAGAAGTTTGGAGCAGAAATTTTACTTTTTAGTGGGGTTGCCGGCGGCATCAATCCTGAACTTAAAATTGGTGATCTGATTGTAGCTACGGCACTGTGTCAGCACGATTTAGATATTACCGCATTTGGACACCCTTACGGTTTTGTGCCTGAAGGTACTGAATTTATTGAATCAGATAAGAGTCTGCGTGACACGGCTTTAGAAGTTGCTAACGAGATGGGTGTGATACTCAAAGAGGGTATTATTGCGACCGGTGATCAGTTTGTAGCATCGCAAGAGCGTAAAGATTGGATTGAGAAGACCTTTAAAGCGGATGCGCTTGAAATGGAAGGTACTTCTGTAGCCGTTGTATGTGATGCGCTTAACGTACCATTTTTAATTCTCAGAGCCATTAGTGATACGGCCGATATGGATGCTGGTTTTGATTTTGATACTTTTTTAGAAAGCTCTTCAAAAATCAGTGCCAATTTTATTATGAAAATGGTTGATAAAATTTAATGGCCGGTATTACACTCTCTAAAAAAATCATGCGTCAGCTTGGACGTACTAATGCAGAGTTTGAACTCATAGCAGAGGGCGATAAGATTCTCGTCGGTCTCTCAGGCGGTAAAGACTCTTTGACATTGGTTCATGCTTTAAAAGAGCAGCAGCGTCGGGCTCCTTTTAATTTCGAGTTTATTGCAGTCACCGTCTCTTATGGAATGAATGAAGACTTTAGTGCATTGCAAGCGCACTGTAAAGAGTACGAAATTGCTCATGAGGTTTATGATACTAAGATTTATGAGGTAGCAGGAGAAAAAATTCGAAAGAACTCATCATTTTGCAGTTTTTTTTCTCGAATGCGACGCGGTTCACTCTACAGTGCAGCCGAAAAATATGGCTGTAATAAAGTAGCACTCGGACACCATTTAGATGATGCGGCAGAGAGCTTTTTTATGAATTTAACCTACAACGGACAGATGCGTTCACTCGCTCCAAAATACCGTGCGGATAATGGGTTAATTGTGATTCGTCCGCTCATTCAGATGCGTGAACGTCAACTTGCCGCTGCGGCATTAGAGAACAAGATGCCAACCATTGGTGATGAGATGTGTCCATCAATGCGTTTTGATATTAAAATGCCACATGCACGAGCTAGTATGAAAGTGATGTTAGCAGAGATGGAAGAAAAATATCCTGATATTTTTGTTTCTATGAATGCTGCTTTTAAAAATATTTCCGAAGAAACTTTTTTTGACCCTAAAAAATTTAATGTTTAATGTTAGTTTTGTTCTTTAGCTGAATCTAAAAACTCCAAAATATTTTCTTGATAGGATCTAATATCTTCATTGGTTGTAAACTCTAAAATCATGGCAAGTTGTCGAGTGTTGATTTTATTGCGATATCGTGGTACTTCTCTCATATCTTTAACAATATCTTGAACCAGGAGATCTTCATTTAGTCCATTGTCATCATGGACTTTTGCAATGATTTCTTGAGTCGTTAGCACTAGTGCTTCGGCTCTGTCTTCATCATTGTAGATTGCCATTCCCACTTGCTTGACACACTTAAATGTCTCTTCATCACCTTCTCCATTGACGGCAATAACCAGTGCAAAAAGTTTGGCACGAAACTCTAATGAACTATGATGATAGATGAAGATTTCACGAAATGCATTGAAAAGATTACGCTTTATCGTACTAAAAAGTTCCATAACCACCCTTGGAAGTGTCTGTAGTTTATTTATTGTATTATACAAAAAAGATTTGAAATTGGATGTTAGATTGTGAATGTTATTGAGCGGCACTATGAAGAGACTCTTATGATTAAACGATCAAAGTTTATTGCGCATCTAGTACCATTTTACATGTATAAAATAATGCTGCAAGAGTTAAAAGAGCAACATCCTAAAGCACGCCATTTTGTAACAGCATTTCGTCATCTAAACGAGTTTGATCAAATTGTAGAAGGGAGTAGTGATGATGGAGAACCTCGTGGTACATCGGGGAAACCAACACTCTGTGTTCTTCAGGGAAATGCGCTAATTAATGTGGCAGTCATAACGGTACGCTATTTTGGCGGTACCAAACTTGGAACCGGTGGTTTGGTACGGGCTTACAGTGAAGCGGCAAATTTAGTTGTAAGTGAAGCAAGTGTTACTAAATTTAAAAAAGAGTTTACGGCGCAATTTACATGTAATTACACTGCACTACAGTTAGTTGAATACACACTAGCACAATGTAATATTGTACGGGTAGAAAAAATATTTGAAGTCAATGAGGTTATTTTTACTGTAATTTCGGATGAAGTATCGCTCGCACAGCTTTTTTCTACGTTAGAGCGTCAAATCATTCGAATATAGAGTTATTTTACATTATAATCAAAAAGCGATTGGAGTCACGGTAAATCAAGTTTATCTATAGTGTATTAACAATGCCCATTTTCACATTTTATGTTGGATTTATGCTTGCTAAAGAATATTTCATTGTTGGGTTTACTATATGTATAGTAGCAATAATTATGTTACTGTTTGAAATTTATAGTTATATTTCTAATAAATAATAATTTTGCGTTCAGGAATTATCAGAATTGGCGTATAATTATTTCAAATATGCTTTGATAGGGGTTCTTACACTGATTATGGTAGTGGCTATATTGGTGGTACCTATCAATAATTAGAAGGTGTTGTAATGAATTTAGTAGATTATTTTACAAAAAATAGCTGTAAATCATTAAAGATTACGCTCTTAAGTGGTACAGGTTTTTATGTGATATTTTTAATGCTGTTTATTTGTCTATTTTTTTTAATGGCTAAATTCATTGCCCATGTTGCTTTAATTATAAAAAAACTTAGCAATAAAAATGTTACAAAAGTATAATGTACCCAAAATTAAGATAATAAAATAATTCTCGTTTTCCCTTATGATATTTTATCTACACCACTTGTCTTTTCTCTTAGTAGTACAACCTCTTTAAAGAAGCTATGTCCAATGTAGATGACAAAAAATACCGTTGTAAAGAGTACTACAAATGGAATAAGTGAAATCAAATAAAGCAAAAAAGTCTTAAAGCGGATGTTATTGCCTTTAAAATGCATGATCTTAAAGTACTCCTCTTTACTGCAGAGCGTTGATGCCACATCATAGGTAAGCAGTTTATGAAAGAAATAATAAAATGGTAGATTTAAGGCGACAATGTTGAGAAGCGGTATAAAATACAGCGGCATTAAAATTAAAAAGAGTGCAATCATGATGAGAAATGACTTTACAAAGTTCCACAGTACCATACTCATACCATCAAAACCGATGAGTTCAATGTTATTGTAATGGCGCTGTTGCAGCTCTTTTAAAATTGGCGGCGTTAAAAAACCGATAACGGCAAGTGCTACGACTATGGAGATAAGCAGTACCAAAAAGCTCCCAACGGTGTAGATTAAAAAGGTAAGTAGCCATGAGGTAATGGTATGTTTTAGTAAAAACTCAACAATAGAAGAACCGGTAAACTCACCACTAAAACTCTCGGTATGCACACCCGTTCCATCATTGTAGCTTTGAGTACTTTCAATCTGAAGTGTGGATTGCTGCAGCGCATCAAGACCAAGATCTGCTGCAATAAAAAAGAGGGTATACATTACTAATATGGTAATAATAAATGGAAAGAGTACCATCTTAAGCATCTTAGGAGTGGTGAAGTCCTTAATGCTTAAAAGAAAAAGATTTTTTTCGCTCATTATATATTCTCCTCAATAAGTTGAATCACTTTTGAAATCTCGTTATCATCAAGTTTTCCCTCATAGAGGTAAATGAGTTTTCCTTCTTTATCAAAAAGCATAATATTAGAACTGTCATCGGCAATTTTCCATTTTTGTACAAGAATTTTGTTTTTATCTTTGACATAAAGCGTATCAAGGTAGAGCTCTTGCTTTTTTTTGAGTTTTGCTTCGATGGCAAAATTTGGCATCCACGTAGCAGCAAGATTGACAATGGCAACAGAGCCGTAGTGATTGCGGTCAAACTTGCGCAGTTTGAGTGCTGCTGAAAGATCGCTGTTGGTATCTTTCTCATCCGGGTCCACATAAAACAGCACATGTACTTTCCCTTTTAAACTCTGTTGTGATGACCACGGCTTTCCATTTGCTGTTGAACCGTTGTCTCCATCAAGCGTAATTTCCGGTGGTGTCTGACCCAGTGTCAGTGCCGATGCCGTAAGTGTTATAAAAAATATTGGTATTAATGTCTTCATCATAATTTACTCCATAAACGTTCATTTAATTTTAACTCTTTGACAATTCCGATGGCAAGGTTTAATGAGTTGATATAGCTCATCGCACTTTTATAATCCAGTAGTGATTGAAACACAGTTGGTTCAAAAAGATCTTTATTGTACTCTATTGCAATATGAATATTGGCATCAACAAAAGAGATATAGATATTATGTGCAACTTTCTTTTTAAAATATAAGAGTCGCTCCATCATTGAGTGTGTCAAAATATAGCGCGATTCGATCTGATCACCACCATAAACGACAAACTCTTTTTCAAATTCGGTGTTGTCAAGTTTAATAAGATCATCGCGGCTAAAATTTTTAGCCTGGAACCACTTACCAAGAAATGAGCCAAAAATCTTTTCAGCACTGTCTGGTAGAATTATAGTCTGTGATTTAAAATGCTTGTTAAACTCTGAGACAATATAGAGTCCTTTAAAGATTGTATGGTGATGAGAATTACCTTTAGAGTCCCTATTAATGGCTTCTACATGTAAATCTGAAAATTGTAAATTAACAGAGTCAATAGCTCCTTGAACCAGATCATTTCCTTTAAATCGGTCAATTTTTGTTTGAAATAGCTTGGAACGCTCAAACAGCTGTTGCGAGATTCTTGATGTTGGCGTGTAGCTAAGACTGCTGTCAATCTCTTTAATCAAGGGTTGTATAACGCGGATTTTAAAGTCACTGCGATAATCTTGAATAATATGGCGGTAAATTCCAGCCGCAGCTACAAGGCCTAAAATCCCAATTATAATTAAGTAACTATCAAATGTTTTGAAGTAGCCGTATAAAGAAAAAATAATTAACAAGGTAAGCAGGGCAATACCGATAAAAATCTTAATTGCTTTTGAAGCAACGGCTTTACGTTGCTCCTCTAACTCTTGGAGCGTTGGAAAAAGAGTATTGTAGTAAAAGTCAGTTAGTTCACTGATGCTTTTCATGAAGCGTTAAAAAGCTCTTTAACATTAACATTGTCGCGTTCACTCTCATTAATGACAAATACCTCTTTTCTATAAAGTTTCATATAGGTTGCCATGTAGTTGGTAGGAAACATCTCAATGGCATTATTGTAATCAGTTACAGCCTGATTATAAGCACGTCGTGCTGCGGCAATCTGTGATTCGACTTCATTTAATGTGCGTTGTAGATTCATAATATTTTCATTAGCTTTGAGTTGGGGATAGTTCTCAACCGAGACCATAATGGAACCGAGTGCTGATGTCATTTTGGTATCAAGGGCTATTTTTTGATCTTGGGAAAGTTCCGGCTTCATTCCTTGAGCTCGAAGTTCTGTCACTTCGGTGAGCAACTCTCTTTCATGGGTCATATACTCTTTAACCGATGAAACAAGATTTGGAATGAGATCAAACCGTTTTTTTAAGATGGTATCAACACCTGCAAAGATATTGTCGACTTGATTTTTTTTAGCGATAAGCGAGTTGTACATCAATATAATAATGAGTGCAATTACGCCAATAATAATGAGTAGTGTCATGTTTTAGTCCTTTGTGATATGTTGCATAGGTTCACCTAAAAAATAGCCTTGAAAACCGTCAATATTAAGCTCTTTAGCTTTGTCGTAAACTGCTTTAGAGTGGATAAATTCTGCAATAACATCAATATTGAGCTCTTTAGAGAAGTTGGCTATGGTCTTAGTAATTATATAAGATTTTGCATCCGTGTCAATATTTTTAATTAAAGATCCGTCAATTTTTATGTAGTCGGGTTTTAACTCCATTAAGTAGGAAAAATTAGAATATCCGCTGCCAAAATCATCGAGTGCGATGCGAACTCCAAGTGCCTTCATTCCATCAATAAAACGTTTAATCAGCTCAAAATTGTCAATACTCTCGCTCTCAACAATCTCTAATATGACATTGGTGGCCATATTTTTAGAGTGAATCAGCTCTTTGAGGTAGTTGACGATCTTTTCATTGGAGATATCTTCATACGAGAGGTTAATAGCGAAGGAGATGGCTGTGCCTTCAAAAACATCAAATGCTTTTTTAATCATGACTTTAGTGAGCTCAGCATAATATTTTGTTTTTTTAACTCCGTCAATAAAGAAAAATGGTGAGATCACTTTGCCGTCTTTTCCAATAATACGAGCTAAACACTCGTAGCTAGTCTCACCGTCTGATTTAATAATAGGTTGAAAAAAGGGAACTAAACGATCTTCTTCGAGAGCTTTTTTTACCATTTTTACTGCATTAATATCTTTTTTATAGTGTTCCTCAAGTGATATTTCTTGAGAGTAGACGACAATGTCTTGATGTGTCTTTTTAGCATATTCCAACGCCATATCGGCATATTCAAGTAGTCGCTGGTTGTGAGTATCATTAACAATAGCTATGGTAGCGGAGATGTCAATTTCTAATTCTTGATTATCAATAATAATATTAATTGAATTATTGCTAAGACTCTCTACAATATTCTTCGCAGTTGCTTTACAAATTTCAATATCTTGATAGGTATGGCTCAAATATACAAATTGATCACCGCCAAGACGGTATACATCATAGTGGTTATTAGCAAGTTGCACAAGATACTTTGCAATACCTTTAAGGGTGTCATCACCAATTTGAACCCCATAAAGATTGTTAATAGCCGCAAAGTTATTGATATCTACCAATAAAATGCTCTCTTGCTTTTGTAGTTTAATATTACGTTCTAATGACATTCGGTTTGGCAACCCTGTCAGAGGGTCATGGTAGTAAGTAAACTCAAGTTCTTTAGTCTTTGTAGTGACCAACTCCAGAAGGGATTTTTTGTACTCTATATTCTCTTTTTTAATCTGTATTTGTTGTAGCGTTCTGCTGATGGTATCGACAAATTGATCAATATGCAGAGGCTTAAGAAGATATCCGTCAATACCTAATTTAATAGCTTGAATAAAATAGGTGGGCTCATTGTAAGCAGAGAGAATTAAAATGGCAATATTGTTATCATGTTCACGTAGTTTTGTTATTAATTCAATACCGTTCATTTTGGGCATGTTAATATCAGTAATAATAAGGTCATAAGAAGCTTGTGTTGCTTTTTCATAAGCCTCATTACCATCAACAGCAATATCGACATGTTTAAAAAAGTCTTTTAATACCTCTAATGTCTGTGTGCGTGCATCAAGATTGTCTTCTGCATAAAGGACTTTTAAGTCACTTCCTTGCTTTATTATTGTTTCTATCTTCTTAAGATTCATTATTCTAGCTCTATCGTTATGTTTTGAATATTTTATCATAAATAAACATAAATCTTGCTCAAATATTTCAAATATTTATTGCGTTGGCTGCAACATATCCACTAGCCCAGGCAAAGTGAAGATTATACCCGCCTCGGCGTCCGACAATATCAAGGACTTCGCCGGCAAAATAGAGACCCTTTGTTTTTTTAGATTCCATTGTTTTAGGATTAACCTCCAAGGTACTAATACCGCCGCCACTTACTTCTGCATGTTTAAAACCATGGGTATCTGTCACATCAAAACGCCAGTTTTTCAATACATTGACTAACTGCTTAATCTGTTTTGAATTGAGTGATGCTGCGGTAGCCCTAGCATCTATTTTTGAGCTTTGTAAAATCAGTGCTGCCATTTTTGAAGGAACCAGAGTACTCATAATTTCTAAAGCAGTGTAGCTCATAAGATTATTACAGATGTTACTAATAGTGGCAATGAGCTTTTGACGCTCCATAGTACTAAAGAGATCAAGCCCAATGGTGACATTATGGTATTGTAGTAGAGCAAGAGAAGCTTTTTGGCTTAGGTCTAAAATAGCAAAACCCGAGATGCCGTATTTGGTAAAGAGAATATCACCCTCTATTTCATCTTCTTTTTTGTTATTGATGTAAAGTGTAACATGTGCATTTTGTTTCACTCCCGCCATTTTTTGGTGAAAGTCTGAGTCAAGATGAAATTGTACTAAAGAAGGGTAGGTTGGAATTACTGTATGCCCAAATGATTGAGCAATATCATAACCACTGCCATTAGCACCAAGCTGTGGTGCAGCTTCAGAACCTGTTGCAACGAGGAGAGCGTCATAGTCGTTGTAAGAGTCGGTGTTATTTACATGTAGATTAAAATGGTTATTAATTTTCTCTATATGTTCAATATGGCTATTGGTGAAAAAAGTTACTCCTAGTTTTGTAGCGTAGTTTTGTAAAACTGTTGTTACTGCTTTTGCTTCATTGGAACGCGGGTAGACTCTACCATCATCTTTTATGTCTAAAAGCAGCCCCATATTGAAAAAGAATTTCTCAAATGTTTTAAAGTCAAACTGCTCTAGTACGAATGTTACAAAAGAGGGCTCTTCCCCAAAGTAGTCATTTACATGTAAATTTTGGTTGGAGATATTGCAACGTCCATTACCCGAAGCAAGAATTTTTTTCCCGACTCTGTCATTACGTTCAAAAAGATGAACACTATGACCGTGCACAGCAGATGTGATTGCAGCAACTAAACCCGCAGCCCCACCACCAATAATTGCTATTTTTTTCATGATTATTTACCCTCAAATACAAAGATTATATCTAAGAGTTTATTTGTGAGCAGTTAAATGGTACAATCCAATAATATTTTTTAATAAAGATGAATGTGATGTCAAAAATTGTTTTAATATTTTCCATAATTGTTGTAACCCTTAGCAGTGCGAGTGATGTTGTTCCCCATGACCAAGACTACTACACTGCTAAAGTACGAAATACAGAGTTGATTTTTACCGAAAAAAATCTTCCTTTTGCGAATCAAGCAGCCGCGGTTGAAATGCGATTACAGCCACTGTATGAAGCACAGTTTGGTTATGTGATGGATGAGCTTTTACATGTAGGACTGATTTCTGATTACAATCAAATTGCCAATGGCTTCTCAACTCCATACCCAAATAACCGTCAAATAAATTTTATTGGTGGTGCTATGATGGTAGATTATTTTAGCTCGACTTCATGGCTTAGCACGCTGTTGTATCATGAGACCGCACACAACTACCAAATAAATGCTAAAGCAAACAGTGTCTCAAGTACGTTGCATCGTTTTTTAGGAAATGGTTCATTTTTGCTTCCGTGGTTTACTCTGCCAAACATCACTGAAAGCTCTTTTTTGCTTGAGGGTAACGCAGTGCTCAATGAATCATGGCATGGTAATGGCGGGCGGCTTTACAGCGGGCGTTTTAAAGCAGCTACGTTGATGCAGGCAAAAGCAGGCTACCTTACGGCGGAACGGGTCTATAATAACAACTACTATTTTCTTTACGGTTCGCATCACTACACGCTGGGTGGATTTTACGAGTACTATTTAGCCAAAAAGTATGGTTTAAAAAATGTTAATGCTTATTGGCAAGAGCATTCTAAAGATTGGTACTGGCCATTTTTTACAAACAATTCTATGGAGCGTTCCGTTGGAGTTGACTTTGAAACATCATTAACGCAGTGGCATGAGCAGATGCAATTAGATGCTTTACATGTAAAAATACCGCAAGGCGAAGTCATTGCCACATCACAATTTTTTGAACCACTCAATAGTGATGCTAAAGAGATCTATTTTATTGTCAATGAAAGTGGACGCGAAACACCTGAGCTTGTGCGTCTTAACAAAAAGAATTTACATGTAAATCGTAAACGCGACAGCTACAAGGCGGGTAAGGTTTTACATGTAAATAATAATTATGTCACTCAAGCCAGTGCTATGACATCGCCTCTACGTATTTATCAAGGACTTTATGACAGTGATGGTTTTATTCTCAAGGGTAGCGAATCTAAAGTTGTGCACGGTTACTTAAGCGATGGTAGAGCAGTGTACTTTGATGTCGCAAGTTCTTTTGATGAGCCGCAGTTTTATGTTGGTGATGAATTTTATGCACAAGTTAACTCATCTGTTTTTATTGATACCGATGACAACCTTTACTATTTTGTTCAAGAAGGTAAAAAACGAACACTCTACAAAAACTATGCACCGCTTTTTACGCTTTTAGGCTACTACAGTATTGTAAGTGATGTTGACTCAAAAGGTTCCGTTTATTTCATAGCCAATTCACAGTACGGTTCAACACTTTACCGTTTTAACGACAATAAAATTGAGCGGATGAGCAGTAGCGACACCATTATTGATGCGCGTCTTATTGATGATGAAAACGCATTGGTTGCAGCAATAGGGTCGGATGCGTATTATTATCAAAAAATAGCATTAGAGTCTAGCGAAGAAGAACCTTATGAAGAGAAACTCTTTTTTGAGTCAATGCCTGAGTTTCAAAGTAATGATGATACGGAGCATGTTAGCGTACCGCCGCTGGACCTTAACAACTCATACAACTCACTTTTAAGCATGAATTACAGCGGCACTAACATCTTCTTAGGCAGTGATGTCGATGCCGGTTTGCTTTTTAGTGTGAGCTTTAATTTTGCCGATCCGCTGTTACAAAATGCCTTCTCAATTTTTTCATGGCGTGACATCAATGCCATTACTGTTGCCGGTGCCAGATATGAAAATAGCTTGTATCTGCTTGAGTATTCCCTTTTAGCCTATGGAGTGATTGACGAGAGTGATAGGGTACAATCGCGCAATTCAGGCATTATGGCACAAGCAAGGTTGCCATTTTTAAAAACGGGCTATTACAGCGGCTCTGTTAATGCAAGTTATTACGAAGATTATGAAGCTCTGACACGAACTCCTATGTCGCTCTCTTTGAACCTTTTGCGTCAAGAACATTATGGTGTGAGCATGTTCAATAACTTTTTAGCGTATGCATCTCTTTACGTTTGCGATGATCGTGACGATGTGAGCTATGGAGGTGAGATTAAATATGAAGATGAACTCTTTGGTGAAAATTACATTAGTTTGCAGGGAAAATACTCTAAAAGTGATACGAATACACCGATGAATTTACGTGGAATTAAACTTACAAGCAGTGCCTTTGAGTCAGCGTATGACCCTAGCACCACGGTTATGCCTTCGCTTAGAAATACACTCTACCTTAAAAGTGTCGGCGTAGCAAGAACGACACTAAGAACGGTTTTTAATGCTTCTGCTTACTATTTTACCTTTCCTATCTCACTACGCAGAGAAGCTTTGGAGTTAGGATACAGCTACTATGACCTTGAAGGCTTTGGTACGAGTGCTGATGCAAGTGAATTTAAAGTGGGTGTCACGTTAGATACGCTATGGCTGAATAAACTCACCGTACCGATTAAGTTAACGTACATTCATAATGACAATGAAGAAGTTGCCGAGAAACATTC
>CAYZUN010000031.1:0-20871 GCA_964481625.1 uncultured Sulfurimonas sp. | reverse complement strand
TGAATCCATTGTCTCGCAAGTATCTCAGATTAATGAGATCTCTTCACAAAATGCTCGTAATGTTGAAGAAATCGCAGCAGCAGCGGAACACCTTAACTCAATGACGGATGAGCTTCATGCCAAACTTGAAACTTTCCGTACCTAAGAAAATTGTCCTTATAGGTGCCTCAACTGGAGGCCCGGGGCAGATACAAAAGTTAATAACAGCATTGCCAAAATTAAATAATACATCTGTTATTATTGCACAACATATGGCACAAGAGTTTATCCCAAGTTTTATTAAGCGTTTAGCAACGTTAAGTGCAAATCCTGTTGTAATGGCTGATAGTAATAAAGTACTTTTTGGTGGATATATCTATATCTGCAGTAAACATACTCAAGTCATTAAAAATGGTTTACATGTAGAATTTAAGCAAGAGAGATCACGCCAATATGCTTATAATCCCGATATTAATGTACTGTTTCACTCTATGGTCTCATTTACAGACAGGTTTACTTTTTTAGGTGTTATATTAACCGGTATTGGCGACGATGGTGTGGATGGATGTAAGCGATTAAGTGAACATAATATGCGATGTCTTACAGAGACACCTCAGAGTGCCATCGTTGATGGAATGCCAAGTCGTGCAAGAGAACAGGTGTCTAATGTAGAAGCCCTTAGTATGAAAAAAATTATTGAAACAATAAAGGAGTTTAGCAGCTAATGTTTGGTCTATTTAAGAAAAAGGTACAACCGACAGAAGATACAAATATATCTATAGTTGAAGAGTTTACCGATGTTACGCTAATTGCAGAGTATTTTAAAAAAGAGACAGGCGTAACCTTTGAAAAACAGATCAGTATTTTAAAAAGCAAACTTATCACATTCTGTCGTCAACGAAATATTTATACATTTACCCAACTATTAGAAACCGTAAAAAGCAATACAACAATAAAGCAAGAACTGATTGATTATTTGACAACCAATGAAACCTTTTTTTACAGAGAATTTAAGCAAATAGAAGAATTAGTTAGCTTGATTAAGAAAAGAACCGAACCAATAAATATTCTTTGTGCGCCTTCTGCAACGGGCGAAGAACCGTACAGCATTGCAATAGCCTTGCTTGAAGCGGGAGTCTCGGCAAGCCGTTTTAGTATTGTAGGTATCGATATTAACACTGAAGCATTACAAAAAGCTAACAGAGCACTATATAGAGAACGAAATATACGAAATTTTTCACCGGAGATTCGACAACGATACTTTTTACAAGATGGTGAACAGTATGCTTTGCAAAATAGTGTTAAATCACTTGTAACATTTAAGCAGTCCAATCTATTTGATAGTTCTTTTAATCTCTTAGGTACGTTTGATTATGTCTTCTCTCGTAATATGCTCATTTATTTTGATAAAACAACAAAATTAAAAGCAAAAAAAATTTTAGAAGATATGCGTAAGGATCCAAGTCAACCCGTTTTTTTTGGACATGCTGATCTCTTTTAAAATGTCACTTTTTACGAACCTCTTTAAGATAGTGAAACATGGCAATCTCTCCAAAAAACGGACCAAAAATATTAAAGACCGGTATAAAGTTAAATAGTGCCGTTACGAAGCTGATGATCCAGACAGCAATGGTGTGTTCTTTGAGCTTTTCGGGAGTTACTTTGTCAAAAAGTACGGACGCGGCATCGTACTCAAAGGTATCTTTAATGAGCCACATCCACAGTACAATGAGTACTATAAAGTTAAGTACGGGTATAAACAGAATCGGGAACGCCACAATAGAGATAACGGCAAAGAGAATACTGTCTTTAACGGTATAGCCGATAGAACGGAAGGTATGGTCTCTAAGGTGCTCATCATCAGGAAAACATCGCTCCTCAATAGAGGTTAGCAGCGGTTTACTAAAAAGACTGACTACAAATACCATACTAACGACAATCGCACTGTAAATAAAGTAAAAACCAATTAAATAGCCTATAGTATTTTCTACGGTTTCAAACGGAAGCCATGTTAAAAGCTGTAAAAATTCCTGATAGATATAATCACCTTTAAAAAACCAGACAACTGCCCAAAAAAGAGCACTTCCCATGGCTGTCAGCACTGAAAAAGCGGTATATTTATCTTGAGAAATATGACGTAACATGAGATTGCCAAAAAAGGCAAAAATGAGTGCAAATGTCAACAAAACCAACTGAAGCCATAAAAACGATGAGAGCATCCATGCGCCGTTGGAGCGTACCATTGAAAATGGTACCCACTCCAAAATATGCGCACCAAGTGAGACAATACTATCCCAAAAAACCAATCCAATACCAATCCATATTACTGTAATGATGAGACCGCTTATGAGTGCTAGCCTCATGGTATGCCATGTTAAAATCTCTTTGAGTGCAAAGATAAGTGCATGTACAATTTCTTTCATTTTGTCTCCTTTATGTATGTTTTAAAACGACCCGTTTTGTAATAAGCCGCAACGCAATTTCAAGTAGAAATGCCACCACAAATCCTCCGGCAATAAAGTAACCGACATGAGGAATGTGTTTGCTGGTATAAGAGAGCGCCAATACAATGGCAATGCCAATTGTAAGAATTGCCAGAAGCACCAGTGTTTTTGAAGCACCGCTTTGTTTAATTTTGAGCAGATGTCCAATATGAACAAGTGCATGAATAAAGAGTATCGAGATTGAGCCGATGGCGGCAATCTCGGTTAAATCAAAAAAGAGAACAAAAGCGATAAGTATAATAGTGCTTACTATCAATCCCTCACTGCTGTGCCAGACATTTCTCTCATATACTTTAGGCAGTTCACCGTTTTTTGCCATGGTATAAGTAACGTTTGTGACGGCGTAAAGATTGGCATTAATAGAAGATGCCGTAGAGATAAGTGCCGCAATAGCCATCACTGTAAATCCAATCTCGCCAAAAGCCGGTTTGGCAGCTTCTGCGAGAGCATAGTCCTGTGCTGCAATGATCTGAGGCAGTGTCAAATTTCCAAAGACGGCAAAGGTTACGGCTACATAAAGAATCATCACAAAACCGATGGCAATGACCATGGCCTTAAGCATGATACTTTGAGGGTTGTTCATATCTTCTGCCGTATTGGTAATGACACGAAAGCCCTCATAGGCAAAAAAGGTGAGAGCTATAGAAGAGAAAACATTCATTACCGGCGGTGCATCGCTAATACTGAGTAGCTCAGGCTGAATGTAAAATGATACGACAATCGTAAAGACCACGATAATACTCAGCTTAACAATGACAATAATATTTTCGCTTCGTGCAATTAAAGAGCTTCCTGCTAGATTGATAAATGCAAAAAGCACTAAGACACCTACGGCATACATATTGGCAACTGTGGACGTATGCATACCGGTCATAGCGGCTAGGTAAGTACCAAAAGTTTTGGCGACCATGGCAATAGCAACCATGGCAGAGAGGTAGAACAGTACAGAGACAGAACCTGAAAAAATTCCCTCTCCGTAGCACTGCACCAAATACTCTACGATGCCGCCGCGACTGGGGTAGATACTAGAGAGTTTTGCCAGTGAGTAACCGCTAAGCAGAGCAATAATACCACCCATTAAAAAGGAGATCCATACTAAATTTCCGGCGATGGCACCTGCTTCCCCGAGTAACACAAAAATACCGGCACCTACCATGGAACCAATACCTAAAAATACAGCACTCCACAGACCGAATGCTTTTTGATTCTGCTTCATACATTCACCTCATTAGACAACATTGTAATAAAATAGTACATTAATAATAATTTTATTTGTGTTAGCTAAGTAACAGAATTTTATTTTGTAATTGATTTATAATGGAGGTTGTTGAAAGGTAAGAGGCGGTTTTTTGCAGTATTTTTATGCATGCAGAACCAACCAATATAAAGAGATGAAGGAGTAAAATATGTTACACGTTACATTAAATGAAAAGGACTCTATGGCTATTTTAGAACCCCAGAGTGCATTGAGTAAAGATGATTTTTTGCGTGCAGCTGAAGTGATTGATCCTTTTATTGAGAAAGGAGGGAAATTACAGGGCATCATTATTTATGTTCAGGACTTTCCCGGATGGGATTCATTTAAAGCGTTGCTAAAACATCTTGAGTTTATTAAAGAGCATCATAAAAAAGTTTCACATGTTGCTTTTGTTACGGATTCATTGGTGGGAGAGTTTGCTGAACATATTGGGAGTCATTTTGTAAATGCAGAGGTAAAGAACTTCTCTTTTGATGCATTAGAAGAAGCAAAAAAGTGGATTAGGGGTGATAATGAAAAAGCATAAATACAGTGAATAAGTCATAGTAAAGGTAAGGAGCAGGTATGTTCTATAAAACAAGCATCAAATCAGAAGTGGCGTCCATCTCAAAAGATAGCCCTGACGTGAGTAAAAAAGTCATTGATTCACTAAAAAGGGTCTATGAAGATGCTATTGGAGGTGCAAGAAAAACTGGAGAGTCCATTGAGAGCATTACGTATGAGGTCTTAGAAGGCATAGAAGAGGGGTTGACATCTAAAAACCATGATATTGAAGATATTTTAAATGGGGTAGCAGGTGAGATGGTAGAACTCATCTATGATCATGCTCAAGAAAGTATTCGTAGAAGCCAAATCAAAAAAGATCTGGCAGAAGAATATTTCAAAGAGGCTATTGAAAAAGAGAAAGCCCATCTTTTAGCATCTATGGAGACATTTCAATTGTATGCAAAAGAGAAAGAGCTGCCCAACTTCGAAAAAAATTTACATGTAATTGAAACAAAAGTCTCTCAAAAAATAGAAGCGATTCATAATACTTTTAAGCATGACATCAATGCAAACGTATCAAGTTCATAAAATAATGCTAAAATAGTCGTGATATTATAATTATTGTGTATAAGGATGAGTAATGATAGAAGATCACGTGTTAGCAAAAAAAGCGTTTGACGTGTTACGTGATTTGAGTCTGTTTCGTTTTCTTGAAGCAGAAGTGCTATATACCATGCTTATGGAGTGTACTCCGGTAGAGTGGAGTAAAGCAGATACAATTGACTATAGAACAGGAACACAATATTGCTATATCATTATTACGGGACGTTTGAAAGTGACACAGGTTGATCCTAACACCGGACGTAGTATTGCGCTATTCTTATTAAAAGAGGGTGATATATATGATCTATTTTCGTTACTTGATGAAAAAGAACATGTCTCTTTTCCTATTGCACTCGACCCCATCACGACACTGCGTATTCCTGTGAAAAGAATGCGTGAATGGATTTGTGAATATCCAAAATTTAATGAGGCATTTTTACCATACTTAGGTGAAAAGATGCGAGAGTTGGAATCTTTTAGTGAATCTATTGTTTTTCACGATACGCTCACAAGAATTTCGAATCTTATTTTAAAGCATGTATTGCCAAAGGAAGTGATGAAAGAAGAACATTATTACCCTGTCAGTCTTATTAACAATCTTTCTCATGAGTCTCTCTCTGAACTCATAGGATCTGTTCGCTCCGTGGTGAGTACACAGATGCATAAACTTAAAGAAGAGGAAATTATTATTAGCAAAAGAGGGCATCTTGCCGTCAAAAATCTTGAAAAGCTCATGAAAAAAAGTGATCTTTTTAATGGATAGTATGAAAAAAATAAAAGTAGATACAATAAGCATGCACTGTCGTAGCAACACTCTTGTTAGGTATAGCTGTGCTGCATGTTTTGGCATTAACGGTGCGAATGTCTGGAGTTCTGTAGAGCAAAAAAGAATCAAGCATACAGACTGCACTAGAGATAATGTTACGTTTGCAGGATGCATGGATTGTAGACAATACAGCATTGGCAATAGCCTCACTTGAAGCGGGGAGTCTTAGCAAGCCGTTACAGTGTTAAATCACTTGTACATTTGAGTAGTCCAACCTATTTGATTACATTTTTTCACTCAATATGCTCATCTATTTTGATAAAGCAACAAATTTTTTAGAAGACATGCGTAAAAATCCAAAGCAACTTGTTTTTTTTGGACATGCTGATCTTCTCTAAAAAGGTTATGATACAATAGTTATAATGAAGCTTTCAAGGAGATGAATGCATCACTTTATAACTCTTTTATTTATTTTAAGCACACTCGGTATTGCTGATGAAGCACATGATATTATGCAAAAGGTAGAGAATAATATTAGAGGGCAGAACATTTATATTAAGATGAGCATGAGTATCACTTCTAAGCATCACCAACGGACAATAAAGATGGAGTCATGGTCACAAGGAAGTAAAAAAAGCTTTGTCAAAGTTATCTACCCTCCAAAAGACAGAGGTATTACCTTTTTAAGTTTAGACAATCAAATGTGGCAGTATGTTCCCAAGATTGAACGTATTATTAAAATACCTCCTTCTATGATGCTTCAAAACTGGATGGGAAGTGATATTACTAATGATGACATGGTCAAACAAAGCTCTGCTCTGGACGATTATGAGCCACGAATTATTAGTAAAGAGGGAACTAAAGTTACTATAGAGCTAATACCTCATGATGATGCTCCTGTTATTTGGGGAAAAATTATTTCAATTATTGACACAGCAACCTATACCAATGTGCAAGATACTTTTTATGATGAAGATGATGAGAAAGTTCGAACGTTTTATTATGAAAAAGTTAAAAAATTCGATGATTATTACCTGCCAACTTATTGGAAAATTGAACCGAGTGACAAGAAAAAAAGTCATACGGAAATTATTTTAGAAGATGTTGTTTATGATGCAGAGATATCGGATCAATACTTTAGAAAAAGCGCACTAAAAAGGTTTTCACGCTAATGTTTGATTTAGCGCTCAAAAATATTCTTTTTTATAAGGGTCGTTCCATTACGACATTTATTCTTACCTTTATCTCAAGCATGCTTTTTATTGTCTATGTGTCTATGATGGATGGCTCTCATAAATCCATGCTTGAAAACTCACTTAAAATCTATACCGGGGCTATAGAAATTTATCATAAAGGGTATCGTGACATAGGAGGAAATGAATATCTTATTCAAGATGTCAAAGCTATTACTGAAAAATTATCACTTGTAAAAGGTATAGAAGCTTACACTGCGAGGTATGAAACTTATGGATTACTTTCAAGTAAAGATGACTCTGCAGCGTCAATGATTGCTGGCATTGAACCCGAAAAAGAGAAGCTTTTAAGCTCAATTTCTACCGCACTTAGAGAGGGTAGGTTTTTACATGTAAATTCAGGTAACTGTCTCTATATGGGTGCAGGATTAGTTAAAAAATTAAAGCTCAATATGGGTGATGAAGTGACATTTGTAGGGAGTGCAAGTGATGACTCTTTCGCGGCAGATATTTTTAAGTTCTGCGGGTCTTTTAAAACAGGTTCATTTGAGTTTGATTCTAGTGCTTCATTTATCAGTAGAGCATATTTTGATACATTGATGTATGCAAAAAATAAGGCTTCATATATAACAATCAAGATAGCCGATTTAGATGATGTAGATAGAGTCAATGCGAAAATTTTAAAAATTTTAAATGATGAAAACCTGGAGAGTCTCACCTGGAAAACATTGATGAAGACGATGGTTGAGGCGATGGAGGTTGATAGTATATTTGGCTATATTTCCCTTGCTCTATTTTTAGTAGTCATCTTTTTTGTAATTATGATTTACGGCTTTATTAATGTAAGTTCCCGTATCAAAGAGTTTGGAGTGTTACGATGCATAGGGATGTCGAAATCCAATATATTCTTACTTCTTTTTTATGAGATATTAATACTTTCATCTGCAGCAGTTATTTTAGCTGCACCAATAGCCGGCTACATTTGCTACTACTACAGCATTAATCCTATCGTGATTGAAGGGGTAGCTGAGCTATACAAAGATTATGGAATTGTGTCAGATGAGATACCATTTAATTTTAATATTTTTACAATCTCTTGGAATCTTGGTGTTATCTACATGCTGAATTTTTTAAGTCTCATCTATCCCTACATGTATATTAATTCGTTTAGACCAATAGAGGCGACACACCATGTTTAAACTCATCCTTAAAATGGCATGGAAAAATTCTTTTTTAAGACTCTCTCGCACACTGCTAGTCATCATTATGATTGCTGTGAGTATGAGTATGATGCTTGGTATTCAAGGTCTCTATGACGGAATGGTTGAGAATATGATCGATAAGAATAAAAGAAGTGATAGTGGAGATATTAGCATCTATGCCAAAGATTATAGAATTGATAAAGATTTGAAACATAGAATTAAAAATGCGTCTGAAATAAAAGAGGATATTGAAAAAACAGAGGGTGTTGAAGCAGTTGTTTTAAGAGTGAGAGCAGATGGTCTTATATCTACTGCTAGAAAATCATCTTTTGCTTCTATTTACGGTATCAATCTCGAAGATGAAGAGCGCTTCGGACAGTTTAGCGAGTTTTTAAAAGAGGGTGAAATTAATCTAAAAAAGCGAAGTGCCGTCATTGGAATTGAGCTGGCAAAAACACTCAAAGTTCGTATAGGTTCCAAAGTTATTTTTTCTACCCAAGATACTGCGGGTGAAATAAACTCCATAGCACTCAAGATTAGAGGTATCATTCAAACTACAAACATTGGACTTGATACGAGTGCAATATTTATAGATATCAAAAAAATGAATCAATTTTTAGGTATTACTTCAGGTGAAGCTATGCAGATAGCTATTAAAGGCGAGGATCCGGAACTGTATGATGTTCTGGTAGCTAAATACCAAAATCTGGATGTCAAGAGCTTTTTAGAGCTGCAGCCTATGATAAAACAGATGCAAGACATGATGGTCATATTTAACTCCATAACATTTCTCATCGTCATGACGGTTGTCTTTATTGGTATCTTAGGGGTTATGTATGTCTCTATTTTAGATAGGATTCGTGAATTTGGTATTGTTCTTGGCATTGGAATGCACTATAAGTATATTCGACAGCAGATATTTTTAGAGGCACTCTTTGTTGGAGTTGTCGGGTATCTCAGCGGAGCAGTTTTAGGACTGATGCTTTTAATGTATTTAAGAGATTATGGACTGGACTTGAGTGCTTTTTCGGATGCTTTGGAGATGTGGGGCTATGAAGCGGTACTGTATGGCACCATAAAAGTATCGTATTTTACGACAACATTTGCAGCAATCATAACAGCATCACTGCTGAGTGTTCTCATTCCACTTAGAAAAATCAAAAAACTAAACCCAATCGAAGTAATCAAGGCTGAGAAATGATAAAACTACATAATGTAAACAAGTATTTTTACAGAGGTGAACCAAGAGAAGTTCATGCTCTTAGAGATATCAACTTAACCATTGAAGATGGGGAGTTCTCACTGTTTAGCGGACCATCTGGATGCGGTAAAACAACATTATTAAATGCTATAGGTGCACTTGATAGTATTGATAGCGGTGAAATTCACTTTGATAATAAAGATATAGGGGCATTAGACGAAGATGAACGCACAACATTACGACTTAATGAGCTTGGTTTTGTGTTTCAAGCCTATAATCTTGTGCCTGTTTTAAATGTTGAGGAGAATATAGGTTTTGTGATGAAACTACGAGGCTTTAGCAATGAAGAGATTAAAGAAAGAGTCCTTGAAGTCTCTTCAATGTTAGAAATAGATAATAAGCTCAAATCACTGCCAAATACATTAAGCGGCGGACAACAGCAACGCGTTGCAGTAGCTCGCGCGGTGGCAGCAAAACCTAAGGTAATCTTAGCCGATGAACCTACTGCAAACTTAGACTCTCTGAACTCAAAAAAGCTAATGGATATGATGCGAGAACTCAACGAGAAAGAAGGTGTCAGTATTTTGTTTGCTTCACACGATGACTATATTTTAGAAAATGTCAATAGAGTTATAAAACTTAATGATGGTGCCTTGGTTTAAAATGTTGATTAGATTGCTAATTGGATTGCTGGTTTCGATTGCTTCCATTTTGGCGGAGGTTCAATACACTGTTAGCAATACCAACTTCACAATCTCTCAAGGGTCACAATCTTTTGATGACACAAAACGCTATCTCTATAACTATAACAGGCTGCGATTACGGCTTGATTATAACAATGAGAACTATTTTGCGACACTCATTGGTGATGGCGTCAACTACTATGGAGATGATTATGTCAATGCTAGTACTTTTGAATATCTAAAGCTCTTTCAAGCAGACACCCCGTTTAAAACCCAAAGCAGTTTTCATAACTATGATAATGGCACTGCTTATGCTAAATTATATCGGCTCTATGTAGGTTATGAAGATGAACTAAACCGTGTTGTATTGGGACTGCAAAACATTGTAATGGGAGTAGGGCGCATCTGGACACCTACGAATCTATTTAATCCTAAAAATAGTTATGCACTAGAACCTGATGAGGTCTTTGGAGTTCTCGCGCTTACCTACACAAGACATTTAAATGAGACGTCACAACTTACATTGGTAGCAAGTCAAAAAGAAGATAATACCTTTAAGTATGCTCTTAGATATAACGCGTTTATTGACTTTGCCGATATTGCCTTTAATGCGGTTCACTCCGATGAAAGCACGATGCTTGGCTATGAGATAGAGGGGAATTTAGCGGACAGCGGTATTGAGTTACGAAGTGAGGGAGCTTACATAGAAAATGAGAAAGAATTTTTTCAAGGAATTGTTGGAGCAGATTATGGCTTTGAAAACGGCTTAATCGCTGCAGTTGAAGGCTTTTATAGCTCAAAGACATTTAGCTATGAAGAGATGTTTTTAAATGTTGACTCTGAAGCAGTTTCAAATCTTGTTTATTCTCATTTTTACTTAGGTACAAGCCTCTCAAAGAGCTTTAACCTCTACTTAGACGGTTCAATTACATACATAGAGAGCTTTAATGATAAACAGTCACGATTTATTTCACCCTCACTAACGTACACGCTTAACGATTACAATACCTTCCAAATTGGTGCTATTATTTACAGTGGTACGAGTGAGAGTGAGTTTGGAATATTTGAAAATAGTTACTATTTTAGATATTCACTCTCTTTTTAAATAGCCAACTTAATGCCGACAGGACAGTGGTCTGAACCCATAATATCGTCGAGAATGTAGGCATCTTCGAGGTATTCACACAGATCATCAGAGATAAAAAAGTAGTCAATTCTCCAACCGACATTTTTAGCCCGTGCACCAAAACGGTAGCTCCACCAGCTGTAACGCTCTTCAATATCACCATGAACGTAGCGAAAGGTATCAACATAGCCGTTATCTACAAGCTTGTCCATCCATTCACACTCAATCGGCAGGAATCCTGAGGTTTTAGAATTAGACTTTGGATTTTTAAGATCAATTGCTTTGTGTGCCGTATTGACATCACCACAAATAATAATGGACTTCCCTTCATCTCTAAGATTATTACAGTGCTCTAAAAAATCGTCATAGAATTTTAGCTTATAGGCTAAACGTTCCTCATCTTTTTGACCATTAGGAAAATAGACACCCAAAAGGACAATATCATCATAGTGCTGCTCAACAATACGACCCTCATTAAGAGTATCAATAAATTTACATGTGGAAATAGAATCGGGTTCTCTGTTTGAGAAAGCCATCGTTCCGGAGTAACCTTTTCTCTCAGCACTGTTGACTTGAGTGTAAGGCATCTCATGAGTGAAAAGATTCTCAGGAATCTGGTCTGGTGTCGCTTTTATCTCCTGAAGACATAAGATGTCAGGTTGATGTTCATCTATCCATTCAAAGGCATTTTTATTTGCCACAGCGCGTATTCCATTAACATTCCAAGAGATAATATTCATTGAGGTACCTAAAAAAGAGTTTCCCCAAAAAATGGGGAGAGGAGATTATACAAATGTAACGTCTGAGACGTGGTGTTTGAGACCCAATTCATCACTAGTACAGCCAAGTGCCAGACCCAACATCTGTTGCATGTGAAGCACCGGCATTTTAACATCACGACCAACTGCGTGAGAAGCGTGCTCATACTGCGTGTCAAGCTTCAAGTGACATAGCGGACATGGTGTTACCATCCAATCTGCATTTTGATCTATAGCGCCCATTAACGCTTTACCTGTTAAGCGCGCTGCTGTATGAGGTGATTGAAGTTCTGCGTGAAAACCACAACATTTATTCTTCTCCTCATAATCAACATTTGCACCGCCGCACGCAATAATGAGGTCATCAAGCGAAGTAGGGTTGTATGGATTATCACCACCGGCAAGCTCTGAAGGGCGAATATTGTGACAGCCGTAAAATGGTGCAATATTGAATTGGCTTAACGGTTTTACAACCATCTCTTTAATTTTGTCTAAACCGAAATCATCAATAATAGCATAGAGAAAATGGGTAATTTCTGACTCACCCTTATATTCTAAGCCTACTTCAGCAAGTTTTTCATTTACACGAGCTTTTAACTCTGAGTTGGTGTCAAGTCGATGTTTTGTCATAGCGGTATTGAGCTGGCAGGTATTGCAAATAGTCACCATCGTTAGACCGCGAGACTCAGCATAGCAGATGTTACGTGCATTTAACACTAACGATAAGAAGTCATCATAGTCTTGCAGGTGAGAAGCTCCACAGCATGATGCTTCACTCAATTCAATAAGCTCAATTCCTAATTTCTCTGCAACTGCATAGGTTGACATGAGCTGCTCAGGCGTACTCTCTTTAGCAGTACATCCTGTAAAAAGTGCATATTTTAATTTTTCCACGTCAACACTCCTAAAATTTTACTGTTGATGAGATTTTTACAAGTTTTTTAATCTCATCAAGTTTATCTGATTTTGGCATATTCCAAGGTAAAACAATCTTACCTTTTTTAAACATTTTAATGGCAATCGGTACATGTTTTAACACACCAATATTTCCTTCAGAGTAGCGAACAAGTTCACCTTCGTCAAGAAGACCATGTTTCTTAATTGAGTGTGCAAAACCTACTGCATGGCGTACTGCGACATTGTTTGGTGCACGTCCATGCTCAAATGCCTGATTGTGCAGTTTTGTGATTTTCTCAATTGGGTTAACTTCTTTTGGACACACTTCAGCGCATTCAAAACATTTAACACAATCCCAAACACCTGCACCGGGTTGGTTGACAATATCAAGACGATCCAGAATTCCTTCATCACGCACGTCAGCATTAAATCGGTATGCACTGGCAAACGCAGCCGGACCAAAAAATTCATCATTCTCTTCAATGGCAGGACATGAGTAGTGACACAAACCACATTGAATACACAAGTCTGCTTCTAATAGTTCTTCTGCTTGTTCCGGTGTTACAAGAGATTCGCTTTTAGGGTTCTCATCAATATCGCTAATTAAGTATGGCTTAACTGCTTCATGTTTTGTCCAGAAATCTTCTTTATCGACAATCATATCTTTAACAGCACGCTTTATGCTTACCGGATCAATTGTCAACTCGGTTCCAAACAGCTTGATGATGTCATTCATACGCTCTTTACATGCAAGAACACCTTTGCCGTTAACTTTAACGGCACATGCCCCACAAATACCATGACGACAGCTTCTTCTATAGCTAAAGCTTCCGTCAAATTCCCATTTAATACGATTTAAAATGTCAAGAACAACTTCTTCAGATGTTACTTCCATTTTATACTCTTTGTATGTAGGAAGATAGTCTGTTTCAGTATTGAAACGGAACACTTTAAAAGTAATAGTTTGTGTTGTAATATTCGTCATTGAGTGCTCCTTTAGTATGTTCTTTCTTTAAGTTCATGTTTGCCGAGTGTGACATCCATGTAGTCGAGTGTAATATCGCCACTTTCATCCATATAAGCCATAGTATGCTTAAGGAAGTTGACATCATCTCGTGTGTCATAATCTTCACGGAAATGCGCACCGCGACTCTCTTTACGTGCTAAGGCGCTCTCAGCAATAAATGATGAGAAGTCAAGCATGTGCCCAAGTTCAATGGCCTCTTGTAAGTCAGTATTGAAGATTTTAGATTTATCATCAATGCGACAGTTCTCATGAAAACGTTTGCGAAGTGCTCTAAGAATCTCAACTTGTTGTGCAAGTGTCACTTGTGTTCGAAACACACCCGCATTGTCAGTCATGCTCTGCTGTAACTCTTCACGAAGACCCGGAACCGTATCGGTACCATTTCTGTTGAGTGTTACATTAACTTCTTCAATCATTCTGTTGGCATCATCTTCAGTAGCTTTACGTAGCTCAATGCCCTCATCAAGATCGTTAATCATGCTTTGACCAACATGGCGACCAAAAAAGAGTGCTTCTAGTACCGAGTTGGCACCTAGACGGTTTGCACCGTGAACACTTGAACATGAGCATTCACCCGCAGCATAGAATCCTTCTACAAATTCGGTGTTGTTCTTACGAACATGACCATCTTTATCCATTGGAATACCGCCCATAGAGTAGTGTGCTGTGGCACTAATTAAGATTGGTTCTTTAATCATGTCTAAACCTAAGAAAGTAATGGCAAGGTCACGAAGTTCAGGAAGACGTTCCATAATTAAGTCTTTTCCAAGATGTACTAAGTCGATGTAAACGGCATCTTTACGAGGTCCAACACCGCGTCCTTCACGAATCTCATTAATAATAGCACGGCTCACAACATCACGAGATGCAAGTTCAAGTTTATTAGGAGCATATTTCTCCATGAAACGCTCACCTTTAGAGTTTAAAAGACGACCCCCTTCACCACGAGCTGCTTCAGAGATTAAAACACCGTTTCCAGAAAGACCTGATGGGTGGAACTGTACAAATTCCATATCTTCTAACGGAAGACCGTGACGTGCAACAATAGAGAGTCCATCACCTGTGTTGGCGTGTGCGTTAGAATTGATTTTGTATGAACGTGCATAACCGCCTGTTGCAAACATCACGGCTTTAGCATTAAAAATTGCATACTCTAGGTTTCTGATGTTAAATGCAACAATTCCGCTGACTTTACCGTCTTTATAGATGATGTCAGCTGCATACCACTCATCCCAAAATGTTACACCTTCACGAAGTGCCTGCTCATAAATGGTTTGAAGCAGTGTCAACCCTGTTCTGTCTTTTGCATAACACGCACGAGGCGACGACTGTCCACCAAAAGGACGCTGTGCAATCGTTCCATCTTCATTACGGCTAAATGCCGCACCCATGCGTTCCGCCCAGCGAATTGTCTCCGGAGCCTCTTTGCACATTAGCTCAACAACATCTTGATCCGCTAAATAATCAGAACCCTTGACAGTATCGAATTCATGAAGTTCAATGCTGTCCACATCACTCATAGCAGCATTAATACCACCCTGAGCAGCCCCCGAATGGCTACGAAGTGGATGAAGTTTTGTTATAACGGCAACTTTTTTGCCTGCTTTTTCAAGTTCACGAGCAGCAGCGGAACCGGCGAGTCCAGCACCGACAATGACTGCATCATAAGTATAAATAGGAATACCCATATACCATCCTTCTTTTTGATGTAATGATTGTAGCGTGTCAAAACTTGAAATAGGTTAAATGAAAGCTTACGTGAATCTAAATAAAAGTTTGTTACCTAACGTATCATGAAATATATAATAATTTATTATAGAGCGTACCTCTAAAAACCAAGAACCGTAACATTCTTATTGACTTCACGTTTTTTAGATGATTTTAAAAAATTAATTCCATAATCTATTGTTGCTTCAATGGTTTTGTCTTTAGGCTTAGGTACAAATACACCGCTAGCAGTTAGATGTTTCAGATCAATACCAATAAAATTAAAGACTGTCTCTTCAATGGTTTTGCGTAGCTGCTCACACTCTTGCTGTGCTGCATCTTTATTATCACTCGGTAAAATGAGAACAAACTCATCATAACCTACACGCGCAGTGTAGTCATTAGCTTTTTCATACAACGAAACAATAAAAGCAATTTTTTTAAGTACGGCTTGTGAGTTCTCTTCTGAAATATGTGAACGTATTGCTTTGTAGTTGTCAATACTAAAGACGTAAATATAATAGGTGTAATTAGAAGCTATTGTCTGCTTGGAGTATTTATTGAGAAGACCTCTAAGGTTGTTGAGTCGTGACAAAGGATCAATAAAAGCTTCACCTCGTCTGCTCTCATCAACTTTTGTAAGTGCTTTAGATAGATAATCCAACTCTTTAACTTCATAGACATAATCAGGTTTTCGCACATTAATTGCATTTAAATCACGTACTGACATGTTTATTTTACTGTAGTAAATTATAGCAATCAATATAATATAAAAGACCGTAAAATAGATAAAATAGCTATTGATAGCCTCTTTTTGAAAGAGAATATTATTGTTAAGTTCAATAAGAGTTGACAACGAAGCATCTATCGATGAATGTTCAGCATCCAAAATATTTTGATTGTTAGTATAAATACTCTTTGACGTTACATAGGTATGCATAGCACCATGGTATTTCATGGTATGGTCATGTAGCAGATTAATTTGCTCTTTATGGTAGGCGGCATCTTGAAAATAGTTACCGATAAAATCTAAAGAGAGTTTGGTATTAAGATTATCGCTGTTAAACTGAAGCATATTATGTAATTCTTCAAGTTTAATAAGGGTCAGGTCAGGTTCATTTTTATCTAAATTACTAAGTTTTTTAACGAGTTCCTGGTGAGAATAGAGTGATTTTAATATGGAAGATGTTTGAATTTGACTCGTATTAAATAATAAAATAGTAATTGAACAAATCGTAACAATTAAAAGATGTATTTTCAATTGACTCAAAAGGCTAACTATAGACAATTTCACAACAAATCCTTCTTAAATATCACATAATAAATATTGTGTAATTCTAGTGACTAATATTTTAATATTTGCTTAAGAGTGCCATTTTTATTAACTTAACTTATTGTATCATGCTACAAATATGCACTAAAGTATTTAAGGATGTAATATAAACGCTGAAGATTATTTTATAAAGAAGATTGCTGCACAATCAAAATTTATAGGAGATGATGGAGCTGTTGTTGGCTCATTTGTCTACTCAAAAGATCTGTTTTTTGAGAATGTGCATTTCAGCCGAAAATGGATGAACCTATATGACATTGCGGTAAAAGCGATGATGGTTAATATCTCTGATGCGATTGCAATGAATGCCAAACCAAAATATGTACTGCTTGGTATTGCCATGCCAAGTAGTATGTCGCTTCATGAGATGAAAGAACTAACCCGTGGTTTTCTTGATAGTGCTAAGCAGTTCAATATTGAAATCATTGGCGGTGACACCATTGCAAACATTAAACTAGATGTCTCTGTAACCATAGTTTCAGAAGTGAAAAAGCCGTTACTGCGCAGTGGCATAAAGCAGGGTGATCTGCTTGCATATACCGGAACTCTGGGAAAGAGTGCAAGAGAGTTACGCTACCTTTTAAGCGGTGGAAAAATTCATCGTAATTCAAAGTCTAATACCATTACATTGAGACAAAAATTTGTTAACGATGTGGCATCATCGCTTCATTCAGGCATGGATATATCTGATGGACTTTTCTGTGATTTAAGTAAATTATCTAAAATTAATAGACTTGGTTTTCGTTTTTTAGATAAAATTCCAAAGAACATAGCTTGCAGCGGTGAAGAGTATGAGATGTTAATTGCATTTACACCACGAAAGCGGTTAAAACTAATACGTCTAGCACAAAAAAATAGAGTAAATTTAACGATATTTGCAAAAAGCATACGTTCAAAATTTAAAAACCGCTGCAAAGCACACCATTTTTAAGGGGAGTACAATGGATAGATTATATGCATATTCTCACGCGTCAATTCCTTTTCACTTCAGACAGACTCCTCGTGACTTTGTGGTCGATGAAATTCCGATGTATGAATTCAGCGGTGAGGGTGAGCACCTTGTTTACCACGTAAGAAAGAAAAACCTTACCACATGGCAGATGCTGGATAAGATTGCCAAGCATCTCAATATTAGAGCTAGAGATATCGGTTATGCTGGCTTAAAAGACAAAAATGCACTCACGAAACAGTACATTTCCATTCATAAACAGCATGAAGAAAAGATGGAAAATTTTGATGCAGAAGGCATTAAAATTCTCTCAAAAACCTACCATAAAAATAAAATTAAAATGGGACATCTCAAAGGCAATCGTTTTTTCATACGTTTAAAAAAAGTAGACCCGACGGCTGCTACAAAGATTACAGAAACACTTGCAACAATTAAAAAGTACGGTATTCCAAACTATTTTGGTTTTCAACGTTTTGGCACTGAAAAAAATAACTATAAAATCGGTGAAGAGATCATCTTTGCTAAGCGTAAAGAGCGTGATGCGAAGATGAAAAGAATGTATGTAAATGCCTACCAGAGTCATCTCTTTAATCTGTGGTTAAGCAGTCGCATAGAGAAGTCAAAACTCATTAGTAGTTTTGAACCTAAAGAGATTAGTGATTTACTTAATCTTTCTACTAATATATTAACTAATATTAAAAGTCAAGATCACCCTTTTAAACTCTTTGACGGGGATGTAATGATGCACTACCCATACGGAAAACTATACAATTTTGACGGAACAAAAGATGAGTCAGAACGGTTTACATGTAAAAGTGTGTCACCAACAGGCTTACTAGCCGGAAAGCGTGTGCAGCGTGCTGCTGACACAGCTCATTTAATTGAAAAAGAGTTTGACGTTGAGACCAATGTCGATGGAGCGCGTCGTTATGCCTGGATATTTCCCCAAGATGTAGAAGGGGAATATAAAGAGAATGAAGCGTGGTACGAGCTTCATTTTTCACTTCCAAAAGGCTCATACGCCACCGTACTAATTGAAGAGATCGCAGGGCGAGAAATACAAGGAGAAAAAGAATGAGACCAGTGAGTAGTTTGATATCACAAGGTTTTGGAAAGTTTGCGTCACATGAGTTTGAACCGTGGTTCCAAAAAGTTGTGAATAACTCTTATGTAAAGATGATGGGTCTTGATATGAGCGAGTTCAAAACGCCTGAGTCTTACAATAGTTTAAATGCACTCTTTACACGATCGCTAGAGGCTCCTCGTGAGTTTTCAACTGATGCTAAAGATTTCATCTCACCATGTGATGCTTTAATGAGTGAATGCGGTGACCTACAAGACGATCAAGCACTTCAGGTCAAAGGGATGAGCTACAGCACTAATGAGCTTTTAGGCGATGAAATATCAATAGAGAATAAAGAGCGTATCAAAGATGGTCAGTTTATGAACTTTTATCTCTCACCAAAAGATTATCATCGTTATCACATGCCGTGTGACTTGAAAATTAATCGTGCTATTCATATTCCGGGGAAACTCTGTCCTGTCAACATGCCCGCACTCAAAAATATTAAAAATCTTTTTATAGAAAATGAGCGTGTTGTTTTGGAGTGTTTTACTTCTGAAGATAAACTAATGTACCTTGTCTTAGTAGGTGCGCTAAATGTCGGTAAGATGCAGGTTAGTTTTGAGCCAAGACTCGTAACCAACGATGCAGACGCATACAAACGCCCGTATGAGTTTAAAGATCTTCATCTTAAAAAAGGGGATGATTTTGGTTGTTTTGAGATGGGTTCAACCATTGTTATCATTACTGAAAAAGAGACTTTAAATTTACATATAAATATTAACGATAATGTTAAATTTGCTCAAACGATTGCTGAGTTTATATCGTGAATTATTGAAACGTGTCAGACTAGGTCTGTTTACGCAAATTAAATATTTACTTTGGCTCTGTGCCCATTAATGGGTACAGAGCCCTCTTTTTTAAGAAGTTCATTTTTTACATAGTCATATCGAACAATCTTGTTTTTTATCATGCAAACCTCAAGTGTATATACAATGTATTTTATAGTATATATTTATTATTGTCAACTTCTCTAAGTTTTTTTGAAATGGGTTAATCGTTAAAAATCTACTTATCATTTATCTAAATTTACATGTAAAATCAGGAAAGTCGGTGAAATTTACACAAACCATTGCGGAGTGCCCGAGTGAACTTGAACTGCTAGGTTTCTTCGTGCTCCACAGATATGACTACGTTTCCTTTTTTATGCCCTCTATCAACATGCCGGTGAGCTTCGGCAGTCTGTTCTAGCAGATAGACACTGTCAATAACTGGCTTTATATCTCCGGCTTCAACACGCTCTTTAAGGAAGTTTAGAGCCTCTTTGCTCTCACCTGCAACGCCGCAAATGAGATTTTTTCTGAGAAGGGAGCGTAGGTTAGTTAGTAAGTCTGCCGTGAGTGCAATTAACTTGCCTTGTGATGTCAGTAATTGTTTACATTGGGCTAAGGAGAGGTTACCTACCGTATCAAGAATGACATCATAAGTCTTTTGGTTTTGGGTGAAATCCTCTTTGGTATAGTCAATCACCTCTTTGGCACCGAGAGATTGAACCAATGCAATGTTTGACGTACTGCAAATGCCTGTTACTTCGGCACCAAAATATTTTGCTAACTGTACAGAAGCGCTCCCTACAGCTCCGGATGCGCCGTTAACAAGAAGCTGTTGTGCTTTTTGAAGAACTGCTTTATCTCTAAGAAAATGTATGGCTGCCAACCCTCCAAAAATAACTGCAACGGCTTGCTCATGGGTGACATTGCTTGGTTTTTTCACCAACGCTGAATGTTCACAGAGGCAGATGTACTGAGCGTTGGCTCCTAATTTCATGCCTGCCGTTCCATAGACCTCATCACCTTTTTGAAACAGCGTGACATCTTCTCCTACCGACTCTATTTCTCCTGATATCTCCATGCCTATTATGGCTCTTTTTGGTTTTGTTAAACCAAATGCCAATCGTGTGAGCAGCTCAAAACCTAAAGGAGTTTTCATGGCACGAAGCCGACACTCAGCAGCCGTTACTGAGGAAGCATAGATTTTAATGAGTACTTCACTGCTCTTTGGAAAGGGCTTCTCAAACTCTTTACATTGAAGAACCTCAGGTGCTCCGTAGTCTATCCATGCTATGGCTTTCATAAC
>CAYZUN010000030.1:0-20926 GCA_964481625.1 uncultured Sulfurimonas sp. | reverse complement strand
GCCGGTATATTTAACATCTACTTGCCTTGTAATAGTAAATTTAAATCATCATTACGCCTTACAGGCTGTTGAGTCGGAAAACTACTCTCAATTTTCTCAACTTCATCTACTTCATCTTCTAATGTTTCTGTGCGTTCTTGCAGTTTACGCTCCAATAATTTTCGGTAGTCGTCTTGAATTTTGTCAAGCTTTGAAAGCTTACTTCGTAAACGCGTCATGTCACTATTGCTTCGGACAATGTAAGGTGTTAAAATAATAACAAGGTTAACTTCATCTTCTTTCGTAGTGTTCCAGCGAAACAATTGACCCAGCCAAGGAAGAGAACGAAGTCCCGGTATCCCACTCTCTCCTACTGCATCTTTATTCTGAATTAATCCACCAATAATGACACTTTCACCATCATTAACAATAGCAGTGGTAAGCACCTCGCGCTTTGTTGTTGTTGGCTGACCACTCGCATCAACTTCAATAATATCTTCAAGTTTTGCTGTTGTCATCAGGGTCACTTTATTACCTGATGAGAGACGTGGTTTAATGGTTAGTGTCAAACCGATATCTTCACGCGTGAAGGTATTTCGCGTAAGATCAGTCGATGAATCACCTTGTATGGAACTTGTTTTTATAGATTTCGTTTGACCAACATATATTGAAGATTCTTGATTATTGACACATAGCAGCGTCGGCTCTGAAAGGGTCTGTGCAGCACCCTCGCCCGATAAAAAATCTATAGCCGCACCAAAAGCAATACCTGAAGATATGTTTTGATTTCCAATACTGATTCCTAGATTTGATAGGTCTGAAACTGTTGGAGGCTTTGGACCACCAAGATCCATAGCAAATGAAAATACTCCTCCTGTTGTCGCAGCACCTCCCATAAGTCCGTATTTTATACCTATCCGTTTACTCATATTTTTATTTAGCTCAATAATACGCGCACGAACGAAAACCTGAGGCTTCTCAACATCTAAAATCTTAATCATCTCTTCGATATCTTTGATATCAGCTTCCGTAGCTGAGACAACAATGGCATTAAGCTCATCATAAGCACTTACCATAGGCTTTTGCGCCTCTTTAGCATATTTTTTCTTTTCCAAAACAGCGGTAAGACTTTTCACGACATTTTCCGCTTCACTGTTTTGAAGCGGAAGTACCACAATTCGTTGTGACAATGAATCATCTTTAGCATCGAGACGTTCAACAATAGGTTTAAGGATGTCAATATTCTTTTGTGATGCCGTTATAATAATAGAATTGGTAGCATCGTCACCTAAAACATCAACTTTATTAGAAACTACTTTTTGATTAATGATGCTTTTGGCAATAGCAACAATTGATGTTGCTATACGTGATGCTTTGGCATTATTAAGCGGTATGAATTCTACTTGTTTATTGCTTCTAGATTGAGATTCAACTTTTCGCACCACCTTTTTAACTACATTGATATTCTCAGGATAATCACTCACAATCATTGTATTGGTCTCTTTAATAGTCAAAAGCTTTCCGCCCTCAGAAAGAAATTGACGTACTTTAGCTGCAATAATGTCGACATTTTCATTAACGACCTGAATAAACTCGGTTCGCATTAATGAGTCTTTAGAGTAACCCACTGGCAGATTTTTTTTCACGGCAACATTGGCACGTTCCACTTTGAGAAAACTGCCATCTTCAATAATAGTAAAACCTTTTTTACTTAAAACCGAAATTAAAATATTCATCAATTCATCTTTGTAAATTGGTGCACTCGAGACAAAATTCAGTGTTCCGGGTATGGGTTGCGACAGGAGAATGTTTTTATCAACAACCTTACCTACCATTTTAATAAAATCTTCAATTTTAACATCTTGAAGTTCAAGATTAACGCGTTCCCTTTGTGTCTGCTGACCTTTTGCCAATAGTGCCGGCTCTAAAATTAACAGTGCTAAAAAGCCGAGTGTTAAAAGCTTATTCATAAATTTCATATTCTAATTCCTTTTCTTCATTTCCACGTTTTACATGTAATTTTAAACTGTCGAGTTTATCCATATTGTTATAGAGTTTAAAAACCTGCGAGACTGATTTAAACTCTTTGTTATTGGCTCCGGTTATGATGTCATTTTTTAATAGACCCAGCTTTGCAAAAATAGATTTTTCTACAACACTAATCACTCTAAAGCCTTTGAGTTTTTTATTCTCAATAATCTCTTTAATTTTAATACTTTTAAAAATTTCATTCGGGTTTTTAGCATATTTCTTTAACTCATTTCGTTTAATGAATACCGCACCTCCATCTGAAATAACTTCAGGTTCAACAGCGCTAATCGTCGCATTTTTAAACATTACTTCTTTAAACTTCAATTCGTAATTTTTACCCGATTTTTCAAATACCGCGCGGTCGCTTTGCACCTCTTTAAGTGTGTAGCCTTTAAATTTTTCGTTTACTGAGATTAATGTTACTTTAGCAGCATCTTCTACTGCAATAAAAGGTAAAGCAGAGTCATCATAAATTCCCTTAAGCGTCAAACTTGTCAGCGCATAGACCGGTTCACTTTTTTTAATCTCTTGTTTTTTAGAAATATTTAACATTGACGAGGGACGATAGTTGCTGTAAATATCTTTATCTTGAAATGTGACCGCATCAATACCTTGATGCGGTAAAAAAAATGTCATTACCAAAGAGAGTGTCTTTGCAACTGCAGCAATAATAAGAACAATAAAAAGTTTTTGCATCCAGTTATTACTAATAAGCTGTTTCATACAGGTACCCTCCTTCATCAGTTTTTTTCAACTTTCGCAACCAAAAAGGAGACAGTTTTAGTAAGCTTTTCGATGGTATTAAAAGCAGTGAGATGTTCCTATCTTGCGTATTGACCTCTGCTGTCACTTCACCCATATCGCCATGGGCACTTAAATGCAGTGTCTGCGGTGATATAATATGATGCACAATAGTCACCTTTTCTATCTTTCCTTTAGCAAACCGACTCATATCTTTGGAAATAGCAAAGTTTTCAATACTGACATGATTAAAAAGTATTAATGGAAGCACTGAAAGTGTCTCAAACGTTCCCACCACCAAGTCATCATAATAAACTTTACCATCATTAACCGCTAAAGTAAACCCTTTGTCATACACTTTTTCTTCTGATATTGTTACATTTTTACCATGCAGCTGCTCTTCTAATGCGTAATAAAAATAGATTTTTGGTGCAAAGAACAGTACCAAGCCTATAAATATAATGAGATAGATAGCAGCATATTTTAAACGTCTCATAACTCAATCTCCATTCTCATAGAGATGTTGTTCTCAGCAACACGATTAATAGTAATTTTTTTAAGAATAACATACTCGTTTAAAACCTTACCTACAAATTTATCCAGTTTCCTGGCATCAAGATTATGCAATGAAATTTTATAACTATTTGCCTTTTTCTCCTGCTTTAGCACGTTTGCTTTAAAGTCTCTATGATTTAAAAGGGCATCAATACTTTTTTGTGACTGCACAGGGTTCTTCCAATGCTTTTTAAGTGAAGCAATTGCTTGACCGTTTTGTTTAACCGATGATACTTGCTGCGTGGTCTCTACAATTGTATTTCGTATTGAAAAATTCTGAAAAATCATTACGACAAGAACTAATACAAAGAAACCTAAGATGTATATAGGATTGATCTTGTTCATAAACTCACTCCTACATAAAAAATCTGATCTACCACTTTAGCAGAGCTTATTTTAAATGTTTTTTCCAGACTTTTTTTAATTCTCTCCGCATTTTTAGGCTCATTAAGTACAATCTCGTAATGTGCAGATTTCTCTTTCATCTCAAATTTTTTAACATATTCGCCCTTTTTCAATTTAAGAGAAAATAGCGCTTTAAGATTATGGCGTAACTTAATTTGGCGACTCTCTTTTGACGTTAAAGAACGCATTAAACTCTTAAGTTGAAATGAGGTTTGGGGCAGTTCATACTTTTTCGTTAATGCATACTGCTGCATCCGTTGTTCTTTGAGGTCACTTTTTAAAATAAGATGTGATGCTAAAAACAGGATAATAAAAGCAATAGCAACAGCACTAAAACGATAAATCCATTTTTCATCTAAAACAGTGTTTTGGAAAAGATTTAAATTCACTTTATGTTTTGAAAAGACAATATTATCTATTGATGATGCAAGCTTAGTTGTTTCATCAACATACGATTTTGGCATCATACCGATGACACCATCATTTTTTACCAATACCTTACCTGCATCAATCTCTACGGGAACCGACAATTCTTCAAATTCATTTTGTGCAAAATAAAAAGCTTCTATCTGAGACGGTTTAATATTTAAATTTTTTAGTTTTTGAGCGACAAGCGCTTCATCATAAGCAAACAACCAAAAGAGATCTTCTTTTTTAATGGCCATATACTTGTAATCACCCACCGGAATCACTGAATCAAATTGTGATGGCACCAAACTTTGTGCTTGCGACACGTACTTTACGGGCAACTTTTCACTTTTAAACCAATAATATGAAGGAGATAGAATAATATTGAGACGCTCATCTGTTGCATTATAAACGGTCTCTTTGTCGACAAAAAGCGTTTTAATACCCTTCTTGGCTTTATAGTTAATTGGTAATTTCAATATGTGAAACCTCTTTTGTCTTTAAATTGTATGAAAACTCAATCTCAACACTGTTGTCACTGTTATTTATGTTCATCGTACCTCGTACTTCAGGAGAATAAAAACTAACTCCCAATTCCTCAAAATATTTTTGTGTTGCACTCTCTAGCGGTATACCATCCAATGATTCATATACTTCGATACGTTCATCCGTATAAGATGTTAAATCTTCTTGAAGTTCAGGTGCTATATGATAGAGAACTTCTGAGTTAATATGGTTAATATCAACTCCTTTATTTCTGAAACTAATAAGATCATTCCACGGTATTTTATAGACGTTATAATCTAATGTTTCGCGCACATACGCCTTCAGTATTTGCCTAAAATGCTCTAAAGAATAAATATTTCCTTGTGAAAAAAGTGGATCATTCAAAGCAATTTCAGAACCCGGAATACGCTCATTAAAATCATCATCTACACTATCGGCAATCATGGCTAATAGTAAAATTTTATCAGATACATTGTAAACAGACAGTACATTTTCAATATAGCTCTCATAAGCAGGCTCCATTGGAATGGATTCAATAGCTTCTTGCTTCTTACTTCTATTTGAGTCAGAGTTAGGCACTAAGTAGTTCACATTGACTTTTGATGCTTCTGAAACAAAAGAGACATCAAAAGAGACATCTTTATGTTCTGAGGCAAAAGTAATCGGTATCATCAAAAAGATATCCAGAGTGTTGGAGTCATTAACATCATTAGTTGAATTTTTTAAGATTGCAATAAAATCTCTAAAAAAAATATTGCTCTGAATCAAAAACAGTTTGTTAGATATTCGTTTAAAAGAGTTGTCTAAAATTCCAGTAGAAACAGTTAGCAAAGCTGTAATAGTAGCTACTAGTGCAATGGTAATTAAAAGTGCAATACCTTTTCGTTTCAATTGACCTCAACTTTGTCTTAATGATATTATTAACGACATTATACTATTATATCATTACGAAAAAATAACAGCAATTTACATGTAGGAAAAAACATTGAAAAAAGCATTCTCACTTATGGAGTTGATGATTGTCATCATCATCTTAGGACTCTTAGCAGCACTCGTTATGCCAAACTTAGTTGGCAAGAGCGAAGAAGCAAAACAAAAACTCGTCTGCATTCAGATGAAAAGTATTAAACAGGCACTCGACTCATTTAAACTTGATAACGGAACCTATCCTGATGTTGAAGAAGGTCTTGAAGCCTTATCAAAAAATCCAAATACCGATAAATATCCAAATTACTCAGCATACTCCTATTTTGAAGAAGGGATTGTGCCTAAAGATCCATGGAAACACTCCTATATTTTTATTCAAACAGAAAGTGGTATTGATTTAATCTCTTTAGGAGCTGACGGCAAAGAGGGTGGTTCTAAAGAAAATGCTGACATTACGTATGCCCAATGCATTAAACAGTAAGGGTTTTACCCTTTTTGAACTTCTTATAGTCATTATTATAATTGGTTTGCTTTATGGTCTTTTTGTCAGCAATTTACAAAACAAAGAGACCAAGAGTGATGCAATAACACTGCTCTCAATGAAAAAAACACTGCTTAATCAGCCTTTTAAACAAAAGAGTGAGATAATCTGTTTTGAGCCTTGTAAAGAGTGTTTTATCTATAATGACGATGAAAAAACCGATGTTGAACCCTTTGCGCTTTTTAAAACACCGCCAAAAGTTTATAAAAAAGATCAGTATGGGAAATTAGAACAGTACCGTTTCTTATCTTTTTTAAATAAAGAAGATAAGTTGCAAGATGTCTGTTTTCGCTTTAGCCTTTTAAATAACAAAAGCAGTTCGCACTACCTTGTTGAAGCAGATGAAAAATTTTATCTGTTTCATCCCTATTTAAAAGATGTTGAAACTATACAGGCACTCTCTGATGCACAAAAACTACTAGACAATAAAACACTGCTCCCAAAAGAGAGCAGAGATTACGATTTTTAAAAGGGAATGAATGGTTTTTAAATACAAAGGTCTTGATGAAAACGGAAAGAAGTCTAAAGGTCTTATTGAAGCCTCAGATTTAGAAGATGCAAAACGGCGCATTAAAAATAAAGGTATCTTCTACACCTCAATTAATGAAGAAGGCGAACCTCTTTTTGGGAATTTTTCATTCAAACGGAAAAAAAACCTAACCCCTACGGAACTCTCAATTTTAAGTCGTGACCTTTCTATCTACCTAAAATCAGGTATTTCTATTGTTAATGCCTTGCGGCTTGCGAGCAATCAATACAGTAAAAATCCAAAGGTTGCTAACTTTTTAAGTGCCATCACTACCCTGCTTGATGAAGGGAAAAGCTTCCACCAAGCACTTGACTCTCAAGAGATCATTGAACTTCCTGAGTTTTATAAACAATCCATTAAAGTCTCAGAAAATAGCGGTATTTTAGAAGAGGTTCTCTTAGAACTTTCAGTCTTTTTAAAAGAGCAGAGTCGTGTTAGCAAACAGGTTCAAAGTGCCTTTGCCTACCCTGCCTTTATTATTGTAGTGTCGCTTTTTATGGTAACATTTATGATTACCTTTGTTGTTCCAAAAATTACCGGTATCTTTACACAACTGGGTCAAAAACTGCCTGGAATTACACAATTTGTTATTGATTTAAGTGACTTTTTCTCCAATAATTACATTATTATGACCATAATTATAGTCGCTGTAATTACTACATTTTCTACACTAATGAAGTTTAATCAGAAGTTTAAGTATGCAGTTCATCTCATAGCACTTAAGACCCCGTTTTTTGGAGATATTGTCCAAAGTTCAGAACTCGGACGTTTTTCATATATTGCATCGGTTTTAATTCGCTCGGGAGTACCTTTTGTTCAAACGGTAAACCTAGGTGCCAATGTCCTTAATAACGCCGTTATTAAGGAGAAATTTCTAACCGCATCATCAAAAGTCGTTGAAGGATCTAAATTCTCTAATGCACTGATGAAAAGTGGTTTTGAGATCGATAAATCATTTGTTCAAGCCATTGCTTTAGGCGAAGAGACATCTCAGGTTGCCAATATTTTACAGAACCTATCAGATCTCTACTTTGAAGAAAATCGCGATAAAATCGGAGTCTTTCTCTCACTGCTTGAACCGATGTTAATGCTTTTTGTAGGTGGTGTTATCGGCTTTATTGTATCAGCAATGCTCTTACCAATTTTCTCAATGAATATTGGTTAAAATTTTTTAAGTATGCTTCACTACACGTGAGTACTCTGCCCAAGAGAACTCAGCGTTAACGCAGTCAAATGGGCTTTGCTCATTTGACGTATAAACTAGAAGATCAACTCTTCCTCTTCAACACTCATTACCTGCTTCTGCTTGGGTGCTTTGGATATTTGTGTGAAGTACTCTTTTACTCCATTGTAAGTCGTCTCAATAATACCTTCTGGCTTATCAAAATGGCGTTTTACCTGAGGATAAATCCGAATTAATTCTTTATAAAAATACTTAAATGCAGGAGCAGCGGTAGTACCTCCGGTATCTTTCTTACTCATAGGAGTGTTATTATCATTTCCAAACCAGACAATAGTCTCCACCGTTGGAGAATACCCCGTAAACCAAGCATCGACTGAATTATTGGTCGTTCCCGTTTTACCTGCTAAATCAATCCCTTTGACACCGGCACGTCTTCCTGTACCCCGCGTAATAACATCTTGTAAAATAGTTGTCATCAAAAAGGATTGCTGAGGGCTTGTAATCTGTGTACTATTACTCTCATTCTCTCGAATCATCTCACCTCGAAGGTTATCAATACGGCGTATTAATACGGGGTTAACTGCTTTTCCTTCAGCTGCAAAGGAGCTGTAGTATCCTGATAGCTCTAGTGGAGAAAGTGAAATTGAACCGAGTGAAAGTGACAGGTCGCGTGGCAAATTTTCAATTTTATAACGTGCCAACTCTTGTAACATCGTTGTCAAACCAATGTCATGTACTAAATTAACAGTAGCTAAGTTATTAGATTTAACTAATCCTTCTCGCAGTGTCAGCACTCCTTTATAACCACGTCCGTAGTTACTTGGTTGCCACTTCATCGCTTCACCATTTTTTTTGTAATCAAAGGTACGTGCAATATCAACTAACTCCGTTGCACCGGAGTATCCCGTATCAAGTGCTACTTGATAAATAAAGGGTTTAAAGGAAGAGCCCGGCTGACGTCTGCTTTGCGTAGCACGGTTAAAGGCACTCTTTTTATAGTCAACACCACCAACCAAAGAGAGAATATCACCACTTCGAGGGTCAATTGAAACCAAAGCACCGTTAAGTTGCTCCCATGTCGTTGCATTATAATCTTTGAGTTTCGTTGCACGCTCCATTGCATTATCATAAGCAAATTTAAGGGCATCACGTCCTGCGGCTTGAAGCTCCAAATCAATCGTTGTATAGATCTGATAACCACCCTCTCTAATATCTTTAATGTCTCTGCAACGGCGCATCACCTCATCAACAATGTAAGGTGCTTTATTTTGTGTCAACGTATCATCGTAAACTGTTGGGCTCTCTTGCAGTGCTTCATCATACGTTGCTTTATCAATCCAACCTAATTCATGCATCCGTGAAATCACACGATTTGCCCGACCCAAAGAGAGCTCATAATTTTTGGTCGGGGCATAAAAACTCGGTGCTTTAGGAAGACCTACTAATATTGCCGTCTCTTTTAAGCTCAACTCATCCAGCTTCTTTCTAAAATAACCGTCTGCCGCGGTTTTAATACCATAATAACGATGACCTAAATAGACTCGATTTAAGTAGAACTCTAAAATCTGCTCTTTAGAGAGTTCTCTCTCAACTTTTAACGAATAGATGATCTCTTTGATCTTACGCGAAATCTTCTTCTCTGGGGTTAAGAGTGTGTTTTTAACGAGTTGTTGCGTCAAAGTACTTGCGCCTTCAACCAGTTTTCCCGCTTTAATATCTTTAATAATAGCGCGCATAATCGCGTCAATATTAATACCAGGATGCTCAAAAAATGTTGTATCTTCAATAGCTAACAGCGCCTCAATAAGACGGGGAGGAATTTCATCAAATGTCGCATAATAACGGTGATGTTTCTTAAAAATATTAGCAATTTTTTTACCGTTTCTATCATAAATAGTTGTAGTAACAGGCAGTTTTAGATTAACCAATTTGTCTGTATTAAATGACATTTGTGAGAGATAGTATGCTCCCACTGCCAGCGGAACAATAATTATTAATAAAAGTAAAACTAATAAAGTTTTTTTCATGCTCTAAATTCCCTGTTTGAAAAATTTGCTTCAATTAACATCTTAGTGTACTCACTTTGAGGCGAAGCAATCACCTCATGCATCAAACCACTTTCAACTACAGCACCCTCTTTAATAATACAAATCTCATCACAAAGTGCTTCAGCTGAATTCATATCATGTGTAACAAAAAGTATTTTAAAGCCAAGCTCTTGCTGTACTTTTAAGAGCAATTCAATAATCAATACCCGCGTGTCAGGATCAAGTGCCGTAGTCGGTTCATCTAGCATTAACAACTTAGGTTTTGAGCTCAGTGCCATCGCAATGACCACACGTTGCAACTGTCCACCGGAGAGTTCAGGTGCATATCGCTCTAACAGAGCAGCATCAAGATTAACTAACTGCATTAGCGATTTTATCTGATTGCAATCAACAAAAAACTGATCTTTAATTTTTGTCAGTGGCGAGAGTGCGGTAAATGGATTTTGAGGTACATATGCCACACTTTGACCATTAACAAGCTCAAAACTGCTTTGCACCTCTAAGTTAAGTGTCATACTATTTGGAAGCATCTTTAAGAGTGCTTTGAGACTCAAACTCTTTCCACTGCCACTTTGACCAACGAGCGCCAATGAATTATTGATTGTAAAACTGACATCTACTAACGTCTTGTTATCCAATACAATATGAAGGCGCTCTATTTTCATGGGTTCTATTTTACCTTAAAATTATTGACAAATTTACATGTAAATTGCAGGGACGCGTCACTTTCACCTAATCTAGCGATAATTCTAATGATGGCACGCTCCACTGTGGGCTGGCGTATTGCACCTACTAAAATTCCCTTTTTAAACAGTGCTTCTTTAATTTCCATCACTTTTTTATTATCGGCAATAAGAACTGGAGCAATAAGAGCGTCAATACTCAGCCCTAAAGACTCTTTAATAAGCTGCTGACGCACTTTTATTTGAGAGTGCAGCATATCGGTATTTTTTACAATATACTCTAATGCTTTATGCGCTAAAAGAGTGTCAAAAAGTGATGGTGCTGTTGCATATATAATGGGTTTAGCACGATTGAGAAGGTACTGGACAATATGATGCGAAGCTAAAATATAACCCCCAAAACTGCCATACGCTTTTCCTAATGTCCCCATTTTAATGTAATTAGGCTTGATAGGAATATTGTAAAGATCAAATACACCCATCAGCTGTTTTCCCACTACGCCACTGCTATGAGCTTCATCAACAATTAAAATTGCTTCATACGCATCAGAAAGTGAAATAATCTCTGGGTTTAACAGATCACCATCCATCGAATAAACTCCTTCAACGGCAATGACTTTTCGATTACTATGAGATGCTTGCAATTTGCTCTGAAGATCCTCAGCACTGTTATGTTTAAAGAGTGTCACTTTCGCATCAAGTGTCCGTATTGCCAACATTCCGCTTGCATGAAATTTTTCATCCATAAAAAGCTCATCATCACGACGTAAAAGCGCTTCAATCAGTGCCATATTGGCACTAAAACCACTTCCAAGTATGATGCCCTCTTGGAATCCATTTGCTTTGCATAGTGCTTGTTCAAACTCTTGATGAACTCTGTGGTAACCATTAACGAGCATTGATGCTTTTGGAGCATGGGCATCATAAGAGGCAAGCATTTTACATGTAGATTCCAAAAGATCTTTGTTGTGCGCCAATCCCAAATAGTCATTGGATGCAAAATCAACAATAGTTTCATCATAAACCTCTCGACTACGAAAACGATTTGATCGTTTTAGAGCTTTAAGTTCACCCTCATAAAAATTCATATACTACTTCTTTGACTGACTCTCAAGTACTTTAATAAAGTCCTCAATCTTTTTTATACGGGCATCATTTGAAGGGTGCGTCGAAAGAAATTCAGGAGGATTTTTTCCACCTGAAGCCGTTTTCATTCGCTTCCAAAATGTCACTGCTTCATAAATATTGTAGCCAGCTTTATGCATCAAATAGACACCAATCTGGTCAGCTTCATGCTCATGTTTCCTACTAAATGGCAGCATCAATCCCACTTGAGAAGTCGCTCCATATGCCTGAGCATACAGATTTTGATACTGAGGCGGAATGTTCAGTGCCATTGCTAGCACTTGGGCACCAAAATTAGAAGCTTGCTGCATCGACATGCGTTCTGCTCCGTGGCGCGCTAAAGCATGTGCAATCTCATGTCCCATAACCGCTGCAATCTGATCATCATTTTCCATAAGTTTTAAAATTCCCGTATAAAAAAAGACTTTACCGCCCGGCAGACAAAAGGCATTTATGACATCCTCATTAATCACATGAAACTCCCATTGGAAACTCTCTTGCCCCGATACTTTTGCAATGCGCTGGCCAATACGACGTACCCGCTCCGTCAATTTTCTATCGGTACTAATCTTTGAATTTTTCAAAATTTTATTGGATTCTGTAAGTCCTAACTGCATCTCTTGTTTTGGACTCACCATAATAAATTGAGACCGACCTGTAATGGGTGCTTTAGCACACCCGGCTATTAATATTAAAACGGTAATTAAAAGAAAAAATAGACGCATAATACCCCTTTTACATGTAATTTTTCAGTACTTCGACACTTAGACCCATGGCACAACTCTCATATCCGCGTACTTCTTTAATATAAGACTTACAAAAGCCCTCAACCATACAAGCACCTGCTTTACCACGCCACTTACCACTCTCTAAATAACGCTCTAACTCATCAGAATCAAACTCATCAAAAATGTAATCCGTTGATGAGATATCAAGCAATTCCAGCACATTTGACTTATAGATCATGCAGGTCACAATGGAGACGATGGAACCACTTTGACTCATCAAAATATTACGTGCGTCATCAACACATTTAGCTTTTCGTAAAATTTGGTTGTGAGCAGTAACTACCGTATCTGCTACGAGCAGCGGCATTTTTTCATAACCGAATTTTTTGAGTGCGACCTTGTATTTTCCCATCGTTGCTTGATAAACAAAGTTTTTAGGTGAATTGGCGACAATGGCATCTTCATCAAAATCAACACCTTCTTGAATAAAATCAATTCCGGCATTTTTTAAAAGTTGTGCACGTGTTTGTGATGATGATGCAAGAAGAATTTTAGCAGGAAAGATTTTAATAGGCATGTCGCAAGCTCACACCTAAATAGATGGCAAAAATTCCTAAAGCGATATTAACAGGAACCATATATTTTCCAATTGGCTCTAGTTTGGCTTTAGCTTCAGGAATTTTTTCCAATTTAAGCAATTTATCTACTTGATTGCGTCTTAAAACCATACTACCTAAATTTATTGCCATAAGCATCCAAATGACCTCTTTTACATGTACAAGATTATAGATGTCCATTGCGTACTCATCAATTACATTTCCACCTGCATCGACTGCAGCAGCACGAAACCCAAGACCAACTGCCATTATGACTGCAGTAATAATTAAAAGAATGACAAAAGGAGTGACAATAGCAAACAGTCGTTTAAGAGCATGTGAAATACGAGCCAAACGCACAGCGGGAGAATCTATGTACATAAATGAGTGATGCGCGGCAAATCGCAGGGCGACCATACCGCCAACCCATACCACAGCACTCATTACATGTAGAAATATAATGAGTGTCTGATGCTGACCAAAGATACTGTAAATGAGTTCTTTCACGAAAGTGCTTCTACGGCAAAGCTATGTGCTGCCTCTTTACCTTCACCAATTTTACTCACATCTTTACCGCCGGCTTGTGCAAAATCTGGACGGCCGCCACCGCCACCGCCAAGAATCGGTGCCACTTTTTTAATCCAATCTCCTGCTTTAAGTGCTGCATTTTTAACACCCGCAGCAATAAGAACCTTGTCACCTTTAACTTGAAAAAGCATTACCGCAGCATTCTCATGAGCATTTTTCAGCTCATCAATACGCTCTTTAATATCGCCGTTAGCAATCTCTTGGACAACAAGTGCTACACCATTAACATCTTGGGAGACTACCTCTTCTTTAGAAGCACTAAGAGCATCTTGAAGTTCATTCTTAAGCAATTTTACCTGCTCTTTAAGTCTCTCAACACCACTTAAAAGGTCAAGATTTTTAACACTGGCTTGCGCAAGTTCAACCGTATGGCGTTGGGCTTTAAAATAGTTGTACGCTGCATTACCGCACACTGCTTCAATACGTCGAACACCAGCACTTACACCACTCTCTTTAACAATAATAAAGGTACCAATAGCAGCACTGTTTTCAACGTGAATACCACCACAAAGCTCAATAGAAGTATCACCAAAACTGACGACTCGTACGCTATCACCGTATTTTTCACCAAAAAGAGCTTTAGCACCACTGTCTTTGGCTTCATTAATGCCCATCTCTTTGGTTTTACCTTTAATAGCACGTAATATCTCATAATTAACACGCTCTTCAACCGCTAAGATCTCTTCATGTGTCATCGCTTTAGGATGTGAAAAGTCAAAACGCAGACGAGAAGCTTCTACTAATGAGCCCGCCTGAGCAATGTGATTACCTAAAATATCGTAGAGCGCTGAATGCATCAGGTGTGTTGCACTGTGGTGTTTTGTAATCTCATTTCTTAAGATATCAACATTGGTCTGCACAGTATCATTAACACTAATGGTCTGATTTACATGTAAATGTGAAAGGTTGAGTCCATGAAACGTTCTCGTGTCAAGAACATTGGCACTATTACCCAGTGAACCTGTATCGCCACACTGTCCGCCACTCTGTGCATAAAATGGCGTCGAATCAAGTAAAATCCACCCTTTTTGCTCCGAATGCAAGGTATCTACTTTAGTAAAACTCTCGCTTAAAAGTGCCAGTACTTTTGCATTGGAATTCATGGTGTCGTAACCGATAAATTCATTCTCGCCAAACTCTTCTAAAAGTGCTTTAAAATCACCTTCCACAGCCGCATCACCGCTGCCTTTCCATGCTGCTTTAGCACGAGAGCGCTGCTCTTGCATCAAAGCATCAAATGTTTTAGAATCAAGTGAAAGGTTTTTCTCTTTAAGCATATCTTCGGTTAAATCTAACGGGAAACCAAAGGTATCATAAAGCTTAAATGCCACAGCACCGCTAAAGATATTTTTTGTATTTTTAAGCTCTTCATTAAAAAGTTCAATTCCTGAACTAATGGTTTTAAAGAAACGCTCTTCCTCAAGACGAATCTGCTCTTTAACTGCTTGGGCTTTGGTTTCAATGTACGGGTAAGCATCTTTCATTGTAATCACTAACGTATCTATAAGCTTGTACATAAACGGTGCTTTAAAACCTAAGAGGTAACCGTGACGTACCGCGCGGCGTAAAATACGACGCAATACATAACCACGCCCTTCATTAGAGAAGTTGGTTCCTTGTGAAAGTAAAAAGAGTGCCGTACGGACATGATCGGCAATCACACGGTACGACGTACCTGTTGCATAAGTGTACTCTTTACCAATAAGGGCTTCTACTTTTCGAATAAGCGGCATAAAAAGTGATGAGTCATAGTTACTAAGAGCACCTTCTTTAATAGCCACAACACGCTCCAGTCCCATACCCGTGTCAATTGATGGTCGTGGAAGCAGGTTTAGTTCACCTTGTGCATTTCGCTCATATTGCATAAAGACCAAATTCCAAATCTCTAAGAAACGGTCGCCCTCACCCCCAAGATAATCTTCATCAGAACTAAAATGCTCTGCCCCTTGATCATAAAAGATCTCCGAACACGGTCCACATGGTCCCGTATCTCCCATCTGCCAAAAGTTATCGGCATCACCAAGACGTTTAATACGATCTTTTGAGACATACTTTTGCCAAATCAGTTCTGCTTCATCATCACTATCATGTACCGTTATCCAAAGCTTCTCAACCGGAAGTTCGAGTACTTCGGTAAGAAATTCCCAAGCGTAGGCAATAGCATCTTCTTTAAAGTAATCACCAAAACTAAAGTTACCCAGCATCTCAAAAAAAGTATGATGACGTGCAGTGTGCCCAACATTCTCTAAGTCATTATGTTTTCCGCCCGCGCGTAAACAAGGCTGACACGATGTAGCACGCGGGTTAGAAGGAGTCGGTACTTCTGCGGTAAAAATTGATTTAAAAGGAACCATCCCGGCATTGTTAAAAAGCAAGGTAGCATCTTGGGGAACTAACGGTGCTCCTTCGATTCTTTGATGGTTTTTTGATTCAAAATATTTTAGATACGCTTCTCTAACGTCCATAATTATCACTTCTTTATTATTAAATTACGCGATTATAACGAAAATGACGTATAATATGAATAAAGGAGTCACTTATGGATATTCAAGAGTGCAGGACTTTAGATGAAGTACGTAGTGAAATTGACAAACTAGATACTAAGATTGTGGAACTTATTGCTGCACGCAACGGCTATATTCATCAAGCTGCAAGTTTTAAAAACAGCGTAGAAGAGGTTAAAGCAGAAGACCGTGTTGATTTTGTACTGCAAAAAGTACGCCATCAAGCACTCTCAAGCGGCGTTAATCCCAATCTTGTCTCAAAACTTTATGAGATTATGATTGAAGAGATGGTTGAATCGGAAATTGCTGAGTTTAGAAACCGAGAAGTGTTTTAGCTTCTTCTATAACAATACAACCCTTGCCTAAAGGCAAGCGTCTGATATCATCGTCTTATCTGCATAAAGATACACTTCTACTCGTCTATTAAGTGCTCTATTTTGAGTCGTATCATTTGGTGCAATAGCTTTGCTGTATGAACAGCCTTGCGTAAGTGGACGGGCATTTACTGCTAACATGCTCGATACTGTTTCAGCTCTTCTTTGTGAAAGGTTTAAATTGTAATCATAACTTCCTCTATTGTCTGTAAACCCTGCTACACTCACTACTGTTTGCGGATAATTACGTAAAAGTTGTGCTACTTTTGCTACTTTTACTTTGACTCTTGAGTGAAGATTTGATGAGTTTGTTGCAAACATCATCTGGTCTCTAAACATAATTTTTACGTAGGTATCTGTTTTTGACACTATAATATCTCTACTCGGATCAAACACTATAAGTGGGTCATTATCAACTCCCGTACCTAAGGCATTTGCAATTTCATTGGCTTGTTTATCGAGCATATATCCCACTCCGCCACCTATTGTAGCACCTGCAAGTCCACCAATAGCTGCACGTCCTACCTTATGCTTACCCTTAGACGTGTACCCTATGATTGCACCCGTAACCATACCTGCCAAAGCACCTGTTTTGGTTCGATCATAACTTTTGTCTTCTATAAGCCCCGGTTGTTTGGAACATCCGCCTAACATAAATGCTACTGCTGTTACAAGTAATATTGGCTTAAATAATTTCATTTTTTGTATCCTTATTCTTTTAATTATTTTTGATTATAGCTCTAGAATGTGTATGAATTGTGAAGAGCTATTTTCTATTTTAATACTTTTTTTCTCTGAATATACATGTAAATTAATCCAATCATTACTACACTAAAAAGTGCTACCATCGTAATTTGCGAAAGATAGCTCTTAATTAGCTCCTCATTATTACCAATAATATAACCCAAAATAATCAAAATGAATGACCACAGTCCTGCGCCTAAAGCGGTATAAAGTGCGAAAACTTTCAAATCCATCTGAGCAATTCCCGCAGGAATTGATATAAGTTGACGAATTCCAGGGATTAATCGTCCTGTAAAGGTTGAAATATGCCCATGTTTTTCAAAATAACTGTCCATTTTATGAAGCGATTCAGGTTTAATAAAAACATATTTTCCATACTTCTCTAGCAAGGTTCGACCAATTAGCATCGCACCAAAGTAATTAATAAAAGCACCTAAGAGTGAACCTAACAGTGCCATTAAAAAGATGATGGCAAAATTCATTTCACCTTGACTCGCCAAATAACCTGCAGGAATTAAAACTATTTCACTTGGAAACGGAATAAAAGAGCTTTCAATAGTCATTAAAACAAAAATACCTAAATACCCAAATTGAAAAATGGTATCAACCATCCACTGTGCCAACTCCGCTATCATTTTATAACTCCTTCAATATATTCAATAATTTCTACTGTCGCATCTTTACCGCCAAGAAGGGTTAACCCTTCACTCATCTTAGCGATATCATCATCAAGTACTGCAAAGATTTTTTCATCTAAAGTGTCACTTTGACGTTGGCACCATGCTAAATTTTTATCTACCAAAAATTTAGCGTTATAGAACTGATGATCACCTGCAGCGTAAGGGTACGGAATATAAAATGCCGGTAATGCGTTAGCGCATAGTTCCCACAAGGTACTCGCTCCTGCTCTTGAAATGGCCAAATCACTCCGTTGTAATAAAACAGGAAGGTCTTTAGTAAAACCATAGAGTTCTACATGTAAATTCACTTTTTCATATTCACCTTTAAGACGTTCATAATCACGTTCTCCGGCCTGATGAATAATGCTAATACCGCGACGTGTCAGTTCAGGTGCCATTTTCAGTGCCAAGTCATTAATGAATTGTGCTCCTTGAGAACCACCTAAAAAAATAATGGTTTTAATCTCTTTACGAATATGTGCCATCTGAAATAAAACACTGTTTACGGGGTAACCTTTTACAGGCGATGACTCATCATACGAGCTAAAAAATGCCGTGGCACGAGATTGTAGTAAGGCATTCAATCGTCCCGTTACCGCATTTTGTTCATGAATAAAAAAAGGTACTTTAAGTGTCACTGCTGCAAAAGAGGCAGGTGCAGCAGAGAAACCGCCAACACTAATAACGGCATCGATTTTAGAAGCTTTTATGACATCACGAGATTTCAAAAATGCCTTAAAAATTTTAAATAGTGCGTTTAGTTTTGCTGACCCTTTTTGATTCACTACTCCCGTTGTCTCAAAAAAATGTGTTACTTCAAAATCATTGCTATCTTCAAACCATGCTCTGTCTTGTCCTGAAGTTGAACCGATGTAAATCGCCTTATGCCCTCGCTGCTTGATTGCTTGCAGCAGTGATGAGGCGATACTAAGGTGTCCTCCGGTACCGCCACCTGTGATTAAAAAGGTCATTTCTCTACTTTCATTGTTTTAGATACCATCAATACCATCCCGACACCAATAGCAGCAGCAAGCATAGCCGAGCCGCCATAACTCAAAAATGGTACCGAAATTCCTTTAATTGGGGTTAAACCACTAATACCGTATGCATTAATTAAAAATGCAAAGGAGAGTAGCAATGCAACGCCGACACTAAAAAGAAAATAGACACTCTTTGGTGAGCGATTGGCTACGGTAAAAATACGCTTAACCATCCACATAAACATTACCGTTACTAATAAAAGCCCAAGAAATCCAAACTCTTCCGCAATACCCGATAAAATAAAGTCCGTATGAACTTCGCTTAAAAAGCCCAGCTTAAACGTGCCATTTCCTAGACCTGCTCCAAAAATTCCACCATTATTGATGGCATTAAGAGAGTGTCCTATTTGGTAAGGTTCATCAAAAGATTCTACACGAAGTGTTGATGCAAGTGACTCAGGGAAAATGGTTAAAATAGTATCTTGTGCCTGAGACCACCATGAACGAATCCGTAAAATTCGATGTTCTGCTGTCACAATAAAAAAGACAAAAAAGAGTATGGCAGTAGAAATCAATGTCAAAAAGAACTTGAAACTACTGCCGGCGAGAAAAAGCATAAACAGCAATGTCATTGCAAGTACAACAACCTGTCCTAAATCTTTTTGAATAATGGCAATTAAGAACATAACGAGTATAAAAATAAATGCATACGGCGCAAAACGCCGAAGCTCAGCTAAAATTCCCATACTCGCATGATGTCCTAATTTTCGTGAAAAACTCCACGCTAAAAAGTAGACAAAACCGATTTTAAAAAACTCTACAGGTGCTAGGGAGAAGCCAAAAAGTTTAATCCAACGTGATGCTCCGCCCACTTCACTCACTAAAGATGAAGGTAAAAAAGGCATGGCTATCATTGCAATAAGTCCACCCAAAAAGAGCATCAAACCAATACGATGCAGCCAAACTTCAGGATCAAGCTGTGCAATAAACCACATAATGATGATGGCAGCAATACCAAAAACAGCTTGACGCATCAAAAAATGGTAGGCATTATAATCAAAGTGCAACACAATATATGATGACAACGAGTAACAAGAGATTATCCCAATTGTTATAAGTAATGATGTTAGAATAAAGAGCCGTCTGTCTGCCATCTGTTTACCACTATTTTTTAATAGAATTGTACCTTTTTTTGTTTAAAGCTCTGTGATATAATCATTAAGAACAATCTTTTGGAGTCATTTATGAAACAACTCGTCTTTTTATCTCTTATTCTTTTAAGTTCTGTTTATGCTAAAAACAGCAATATTGAACGCGTAGATCGTTACATCGAAGATAAAAACTGCAAACCCCATGTCGTCAAAGTCACCAAGCATCTTGAGATTTATCGTACTTGTGATGATACATATGTCCTTCATCTTGATGATGACGGTGAAATAATCTCAGCTATTTTGCACAACGCAAATGGGAAACAGATTGATCTTATGCCTAAAGAATAGCTTTTTGGAATAAAAAATGCTTGTTAATAAAAACAACAAAGGAGTGGCATATGGGCATTGTAATTTCACAAGCACACGAATTGATGAAAGAAGCTCTCAATTATAGAGCGCAACGTCAAGATATGATTGCTTCAAATATTGCTAATGCCGATACTCCTTTTTACCGTCCTCGTGACATCAATTTTGAAGATATGCTTGCACAAAAAAAAGAGGCTATGTTTGCTCAAAAAGAGTCGACACTTCAACTCGCCACTACTGATGGGGCTCATATGCACCCCAGTACGGCAAAAAGCGATATGAAAGCAACACTCTTTTTTCGTGATGGGCATATGGCACGCAATGACGGCAACAGCGTTGATTTAGATGTTGAAACATCTGAGATGTCAAAAAACTCGGTTATGTTTAATGCATTGATTGCATCGGTTAAAAAGAGCGGTGCGACCTTTAAAAGCGTTATTGAAGCATCTTCAAAAATTTAGGAACTTAGGAAATTTATTATGGCTTTTTTAAACAGTTTTGATATTAGCGGTTACGGACTCTCTGCACAGCGTGTACGTGTTAACACCATCAG
>CAYZUN010000029.1:0-21377 GCA_964481625.1 uncultured Sulfurimonas sp. | reverse complement strand
GGTTTTTTATACTTTAATGTCTCGTGAAATCTCCTATAGTTGTAAAATTCCATATTTAATACTTTTTTGATTAGATTGCAGTTTTATGGAGTTCCTTATAGTTAGTGTTAACAGATAATTATACTAAAAAATAATCCCTAATTATAGAGGCAATATTACCTCAAGGATTGAATGCTTTTAAAAATATCCTCAGCTAGTGCATTAACAAAGGTATTTTCATAGCTTTTGTCATTTAAAGATTTTGCAACGACTTGCTTGCTCATAGCAAGACCCCCTTTAAAACTCTTTTTATCTTGCTCTACACTGGTTAGAAGCTTGTCGTTATCCATAACTTTTATGCTGTATCCATAACTCGGATACGCCAATGAGTTTGATGGAAATGGTGTCTTGTCGCCTACGAACCTTCTCTCGTAATTGACATTGACTACTAAGGAATTACCACGTTTGTCTTGTGTTAATAATTTCTTTTTTTCGAGCAGACTCTTAACTTTGTTATTTAACATCTCTTGTAACTCATGCTCTGTATGGTACACAACATCAGCATCAATAAGTTCACTAAGATGGAGAGTAGCACCATTAAATTGGAATTTATCTGTCACAACAACTTTTACTTCTTCTGGCTTAGATGCTTTAGGGGCTTGTGTTGATGTGCAACCCGTCATTATTGCTAGAAACAATAGACTTAAACCTAATGTTTTCATAAGACTCCTTCATGGATATTAAATATTAAATAGTATTGATAGTATCATACTATAACTACAATAAAATATTAGTTATTATCTTAAAAATGTAAAAAGAGGGGATATTAATTTAACAAGCCCATGCAACTACGCAATATAGTGCATGGAATAGAAAGGGTTATGCCATTTGTGCTGCAACTTCTGCGGCGAAGTCATCAACTTTTTTCTCAATACCTTCACCTACTTCAAGACGAATAAATGCAGAGATAGAAGCGGTACCGCCTGCTGCCTTACCAGCAGCAGCAACAGCCTCAGCAACATTCATTTTATCATCAAGAACATAGTTCTGATCTAAAAGTGCTTGCTCTTTATCTAACGTTGTATTATCAGCAATAAAACGTGCTAATTGACCCGGAACAATTTTATCCCAAATTTTTTCAGGTTTGCCCTGCTCTTTAAGAGTCGCTTTGATATCCGCTTCGGCTTGTGCTAAAACATCCTCAGTCAGTTGACTCATAGAGATGTACTGAGGAACATTAATGAGTGGTTTTTTAAGACGTGCACGCTCTTCATTCTCAGTTTTAATCGCTTCAATACGACCTTTTGTTTCAGCTGCAACATAATCAGCATCAAAATCTTTATATGAAAGCGTTGTTGGTTTCATTGCAGAAGCGTGCATTGCAACTTGTTTAGCTACTGAAGCTAAGGCTGCTGCAGTTTTAGCAGAGTCACACTCAATGGCGACAATAACACCAATACGAGTATTAGAGTGAACATAGCCGTTAACTACAGAATTTTCATCAACACTAAGAGTATTAAGACGGCGATACTCAATTTTTTCACCAATTTTTGCTACTGCTTGATCGAAGTACGCAGAAAAAGTTGAACCATCAAGCTCTGTCTCTCTAAGCGCTGCCGCATCATTACACTTCGTGTTGAAGACTTGTGTCACTGTTTTAGCTACAAGATCTTTGAAGCCATCATTTTGTGCAACAAAGTCTGTTTCAGAGTTAACTTCTACTAAAGAAGCAGTTTTAAAGTCTGAAGAGACTTTAAAACCAATAGAACCTTCAGCTGCAATACGATCTGCTTTTTTAGCAGATTTTGCAACACCGCGTTCTTTTAACCACTCAGCAGCTTTCTCCATATTGCCATCACATTGAGTTAATGCTTTTTTACAATCCATCATTGGAGCTTCTGTTGCTTGACGAAGCTCTTTAACCATTGCTGCTGTAACTGCCATAATTACGCTTCCTCTGTTTTAACTTCTTCAGCTGCTGGAGCTTCTTCAGTTGCAACTTCTTCTGCCACGACTTCCTCTTCAGCAATTTCTTCTTCAGCACCGCCATCACGAAGTGCTTTACCTTCATTAATAGCCTCAGCCATTTCACGACAGAAAAGCTGGATTGAACGGATTGCATCATCATTACCCGGGATTGGGTAAGTGATTAAGTCAGGATCACAGTTAGTATCTAGTGGAGCTACAACCGGAATACCTAAACAACGTGCTTCATTAACTGCAATGTGCTCTTTAACTGCATCAATAACAAATAACATATCTGGAAGCGTTTTCATATCACGGATGCCACCAAAGTACGCGTTAAGCTTCTCTTTTTGACGACCCATCATCAGTGCTTCTTTTTTGGTAAGAAGATCAATTTGACCACTCTCTTGCATATTTTCGATGATCTCTAATTTACGCATAGATTTCTGAATTGTTGGGAAGTTAGTAAGCATACCGCCTAACCAGCGGTTATCAATGTATGGCATTCCACAGCTAAGTGCTGCATCTTTAACTGATGCACGAGCTTGTTTTTTTGTACCAACGAAAAGAATTGTTTGACCTTCAGCCGCAGCATCAAGTACAATTTGGTATGTGTTACGGAAGTAACGAAGTGTTTTTTGAAGATCGATAATATAGATATTTTTACGAACACCAAAAATATATTTTTTCATTTTCGGATTCCAACGACGTGTTTGGTGTCCGAAGTGTACACCACATTCCAATAAGTCTTTCATAGTTACCATAAATAGGTCCTTTAAAGGCATTTTCTGCCAGAAATTTTGTCAGTTTGCTTCAGTACTGCCAAATAGTCATCTCTATTATTTCAAAGAGACTACACCGACGTTGCAGCAGATACTTGTTTAGTTTTACCCAATAATTTAGACAAAAGTTCGCAATTTTACTGAAAAAGAACTTAGCTTTTGCTTTTTGTAATAATCTTACGTCATATAAGGAGATACTGTTGTTTCAAAACTAAAGAAGAACATTTAAGCCCAATAAAGTTATAAGTTATAAGTAGTTATAATTATGAATTCACATAGCTAAAGGAGCTGCACAAATGTTAGAAGAGTTTAAAAAGTTTCTCATTAAGGGAAATATGGTCGATATGGCGGTAGGTTTTATTTTTGGTGGGGCATTTGCAACCGTCATTAAATCAATGGTTGATAATGTCGTGATGCCACCTGTTGGTATGTTGTTAGGAAAGGTAGATTTTTCTCAACTATTTATTGCACTTGATGGTAAAGACTATGCAACAATGGAAGCACTGGATAAAGCAGGTGCACCGGCGATTAAATACGGTATGTTTGTTAATGATGTCATCTCGTTTGTCATTTTAGGGTTTATTATTTTTATGTTTATTAGAGCTTACAATAAAATGAAAGAACCGGAAGAAGAGGCTGCACCGACAACAAAAACATGTAGCGAATGTGCAATGGAAATTCCGCTTGAAGCTAAAAAATGCGGGCATTGTGGCAATACTAACGTATAAACGTCGTATTGCAGTTTACATGTAAATTGCTTAACTAGACAGCTTGCAACAGATGTTGCAGGTCTGATAGTTCAGTTTTACGTCCCGCTTGTTTATTATGGTCTGCAAAATCAATCTGCGTCATAAGACCACTGCTACCATCCTCATTTAGATAGAGTCCATTGGAGCGAATACGTCCTAATGTCTCATTAGTGTCACTTTTAATATCAAACGGATTTTTTGTGTATCCTAAATACAAAGCACCGATACCAAGCTCACCTAAAGCAACGAGACGATTCTCGTTCTCATTATTAATCCAGATGCGAAGATCTTTTAGTATTGGGTCATTCGCATCAATCCAGCTGTTGTTGTCACTATCATAACGGCTTAAATCAACAAATCCATTGCCACTTTTTGCTCCAAAGAGTTCGCTGCCATCATCAATTTTATTATTTCCATTCGCATCAAGTGCCAAAAATCCATTGCCACTTTGAAGTAACGACAGCTGCTCATTATTGCCGTCACAATCAATATCAAAAGAGAAATGCTTATTTTCAAGGTTGGGTAGTGTCCCATCAAAATTAATAACTAGCGGATCATAAAACTGTGAACGTTCAACCTGACGTTGTTGTACAAATGAGCGTGAAAAAGAGAGATTAATATCTATAGTGATACTTTGCGTTGCCGTTGTAATTAATCCATTCATGCTGACATCTAATGACTCATGTTCCTCGCGCCGCTCATAAAAAGTGACGTCACGTTTTTCAAGTTGTTCTGCTTCAACCGTTTCAAACTCATAAGTTCGTGACTGCAACGCCGCTAGAAGTTGCTGAATCAACTCATATTCAAGACGTTGATATAGTTCTATCTCCTTATTGATTACTTCGATTTCTTGAGTACGTTTAATAGTTTCAGCATCAAGTTCTGTGGAAAAACTTGTTGAGACGACAGAACTTTTTGTATGTTCCGAGCTCATTTCAAGTACAAAATTTTCTATTTTCATAAAAACTCCTTTTAATATTTACATGTAAATTTAAACAAGCAAAAGCCGTTCCTTGCTTGAAAAAAGAGAATGTTATATAATCAGGAGAATAAATCTCACTCCTGAACGTACCAAAGAGTTACTTGAGAGTCGTATTATTCCCAATATCAAAAAATACTCGAAGTCTCGTGATACCTACCATGTTCCAAAGCTACTCCATGCAAGTCCTTGGTCTTAAAAAAGCAAAAGAGTTTAAAAAGTTTCAAGTAGATACCAATACACTGAAGTGTTTTAAGAACAAACACGGAGTGAAAGTAATCTCGTTTTCCAATTTTAAAGGAGGTGTGGGCAAAACCTCTGTTGCTGCCAATATTGCCTAGAGCTTAGCCGCTCCGTCTTTACCATGCCCCATAAAAAACTCAACGATATTTTCAAACTCATTAAAGACGACTACGACTTTGTCATTATTAACACACCGCCATCAACGGGACTCTCTTTGCATATGGCACTTTTTGCAAGTGACATGATGAACATTGTTACCGATAAAGTCAAAAAAAGTAATATTCACAGCGTTTACATTGAAGCTATTGCTAACTTAGCCGTTACTGAAAATATTGTCAAAGACAGCACCTGTCTTAAAGAGTCACAAAGCCTACATATTCCACTCATTGAATATAAAAATGAGTTTAGATAAAAAACTCGTTATCACCGACAGTATGTTAAGTTATGCCGTCGAAAAAGCGTTGGAGGCGTAGTTATGACAAAATTAAATCTTGAAAAATCAATGTCTAAATCATCTTTAATGAGCTGTTGTATCATAGCATCCCTAAACATAGTCTTCCACCAATCTTGTCCAGAGTTTCTAAGTTTAAAGCTTTTAAACTCATCAATATCTTTTTCTTGAAACAGTCTATATTTTATACTATCATTGCCGTAAATATCATCTGCTTTAATGGAAAAAGACTTCTGTGCCAACATTCGCGAATAGTTTCCGCTAATTTCAATATCAATCTCTTGCGAGAAACCAAGTATTTTGTTTTTATCGTAATACTCAATATTTGCCGGTCTTTTCCATACTCAGCACTCAAATAAACCATAATTGAATCATCATAAAATCCACCTTTTTTAGAGATAGTAGGTGCATCTGGAACAATAAGCTGGCTCGATAAACTCCAATTTTTCTCAAGTGGCGTTGGGTAAGTATACCCAACGGTTTCTCCACTTTTAGCAGATGAGACATCCATTGCTTGTTTACCAAATTCACTAGAGTCTATTAGGGTACCGCTTGGATTAAAAAGGGCAACAGCTTCACCCTTACCTTTGGGTTTAAAGTTTGTATGATGGTTTAGTAAACTGATGTCTTTGGGATAACCCATTTTGCTTTAGAAATCTTATCACTGAGTTGGTATCCACCTAAATCAATGTTTGTATCGCTTCCATTATACAGCTCTATCCAGTCTGAAAACTTTGAAAAATCCGGATCAATTTAATGAATGCTCTTACCTCATATTCATAGACTTCATCAAGCGAAGGAAATGTAAATATCCCCTCTTTTTTACCTTTTAGTGCAACTTTATAGACAACATGTCTAGGCTCATTTTCATCATAAGCATAAAAAATACCTAGCCAGTCATTTGTATTGCCAGGCATACCTGAAACTTTAACACTGATTGGTTCACCTATTTCATAGTGCTCTTTTTGAGTCCAAAGAGACAGTGCAAACATACTTTTTGAAGTAAAAATCATAGCCATTTTTTTATTCCCCTTAACAATTATTATTGTTAATATAACAAAATTTATTAAGCTAGAACATTTTTGGTGAATTTAAATGCTAAATTTCTATAAAGCTTTTCATATATTTGGCAAAGGCTAAGAGTTTTGCCTAATTCGCTTAGCAATCGCGTAACCATGGTTCAATCCTAAAACAATCGAACCGCCGGATTCTTGGGTAATGTCACCGGCAACAAAAAGTCCTTTTACCTGAGTTTCATAATTGTCATCATGTACCGGTTTGCCATCTTCAATGCCAATGTTACTGCTTTGTAAAAAAGCACTTGGTGTAGTGCCGCCAATGGCATAAACCAGACGATCAAATGATTCACTCGTGCCATCACCAAAATTTACATGTATTTTTCCATGCTCTGCTTCAAGTGAGTCAATGGTTTGATTCAGCAGTGGTCGCACTGCTCCGCTCTCAATAGCTTCAGTAATATCTTGTTCATTCGTTGGATTGGCACGACGGAATGTCCCTCTTCGGTAGCAGATGCTTACCTCATTTTTATCGGCAAGTTCTACGGCATACTCAATTGCAGAATCCCCACCGCCGACAACCATGACTTTCTCATCCTGCGAACAGTTTTCCAACGTATAGTTGACTTGTTGTTTCACTGAAGGCGGCACCGGATAACTCGGTTTATTCGGTTTCCCCATACGTCCAATGGTCACCACAACATGTTGTGCTTTGACAGAGCCTCCAGCGATCATCACTTCAAAACTGCCATCATCCATTTTTTGAATCTTCTGCACTTCTGTGTGTGTTTTGAGTTCAAGTGCGTGGTGGTCAAGCAGATCATCAAAAAAATCAAGTGTACTCTCTTTGGTGCCGTCTACAAAATAGATGTTACCGTCACACTCAACCTTTTGCCCTTTCCAGTCTTTGTCAACCCGTTTATTGTCTTTATAAAATTTACGAATGGTTGCATTATGGTTCTCATCTTTTTCTAATAGAACAATATTTCTAATACCTAAAGCATAACTCTCAATCGCTGTTGCAATACCTGCAGGCCCTGCACCTATAATTGCTAATTCATAAACCATTAAACCGCTCCTGTTTTTTACTTTATCGCAACAGTGTAATATAATTAACTTTAATTTTCAATAGATTAATGCTATACTAAAAAATGATTAATATTTCAACCAGTAAACAGCTTGATATTCTCCTTCCTAACACCAACAAGGCGTTAGCTGAGGTCTTAAAGACGGTAACACCACAACAACTTGAGACGCTCACAGAGGGCAAAGATATTAAATCAATCATCAGCTCACTTCTACAAGAGAGTGCACAAAGTTCCAAGTCAGACAAAGTACTGTTAGATCTTTTAAAGAATAACCCGACACTTAAAAGTCTCGGTAATGTATCAGACACCATTAAAGAGCTTCTTAATACATTAAAATCAGACAAAAATCCGCTGCCAATCGAAAAAATACTTAAAAACTTTCTTGTTGACATTAAACAGCTTAGCGAACCCGTTTTAAAACAGAAAATTGAAAACTCCGGCATTTTTTTAGAATCAAAACTAAAAGATGTGCAAAATCCGCAAGTTACCCTCAAAACCATGCTAGAGTCACTCACTAAAATATTAGACAAAAGTGAACTTCCTGCCATTAAGACACTCAGCAATGAGCTAAAAACCATTACCGCAGACAAACTGCTTCAAAATGCATCAAATAAAGAGCTTCTCACACCAATAAAAAATGACTCTAAAGCCATTGAAGCGGTAGTTAAAGCTCTTGAAACTGTTTTACCTAAACTACAGACTCAAATAAAAGGTGCCGACCCTATCTACTCTAAAGAGTTTCAAGTACTCATCACTAAAGCCGAGCAGCTCCTTAATCCAAAAAACCTTAAATCATCTGAAATTTCACAGCTTTTAAAACCTCTCAATGAAACCATAAGCGCGCTTTCTCAAACACTCATTTCTAGCAAATTACCTGAATCTAAAGAGATGCTTGGTCTTCTTAATAACCTTATGAAAACATTGAGCACCATTACTAAAAGCTCCCAACCACTGACACAGCTTACAGAACAAAAAGTACCTCAAGCAATTCAAAATATTCTTGATAAACTACAGATTCAGATTCAAAAAGCCGATCCAATTTTTACAAAAGAGGTAGCTTCTCTAGTAGAAAAAGCTTCGTTACTGACCGCGCCTCAAAAATTAGAAGCGCAGAGCTTGGTTAAAGATATTTTAGCAAATGATTTAAAGTCGGTACTACTTCAATCCGGTGATGAAATTGCTAAATCTGCCCATCCCAACCAGAGTGAACTTTTAAAACAGATCGATAAACTCTCTTTACAGATTGACTACTACCAACTGATGTCACATCTCTCTAATGCATCATCACTCTATCTCCCTTTTTCATGGGATCAACTTGAAGAGGGCGGCATAACGCTTAAACAGACTACTGATGATAAATTTTATTGTGATATCGACCTAAAACTTAAAGAACACGGAGATATAAAGCTTCGACTCGCACTTTATGATGAGAATCAGTTAAATATACATGTATATTCAGATAATGAGGAATTTACTGCACTTATTAAGGAAAACATTCCTTCTCTGCGCTCTGCTTTGATTGACTCCGAAATCACCCCTAGAGAGATACGCATTTTAAATGCTGCCAAAAAAAGCAGTGCATCACCCTACGAGAGTCATTCCAATCAGCTAAATATGGGTTTTGAGGTAAAGGTATGAAAAAGGCTATTGCACTACGATATGACAGAGCCAAAGATGGAGCACCTAAAGTTATTGCCAAAGGAAAAGGCCAGAGTGCCGAAAATATCATTAAAATTGCAGAGCTTCACCACCTTCCTATAAAAAAAGATGAAGACCTCATCGAACTGCTCTCAAAAGTAGAACTTAACAAAGAGGTTCCTGAAAAACTCTACAGAGCGGTTGCGGAAGTCTTCAGTTTTATCTACAAAGTGACCAATAAGCAATAACTTCTAAAAATAAAACAACAAATTTAATTAATTTTGTTTAAAAATACTTAAATAATTCAAATTTAATATGATACAATAGCATAAAATGTAATTTTACAAGTAAAATATACCAACTAAAAACATACGCACACAAGGAGATTACCTATGTCTTTGAGGATATTATTGTACTTATTTACGGTACTGACGTTACTGCCGACAATTTTGTTTGCCGAAACAGTAGTGCTTCAAAAAAGTAACGATGCAACCAGTCCCATCGAATCGGGCAAAACTTTTTTCTACACGATTAAATATTCATGTGAGAGTACTACTGCACATTGTATGGATGTTGACATTGACGATGCTCTCTCTGATAACCTGAAACTCATTAAGGTGTTCTCCCCTACCGATGCGACCTATAGCTCGACAGGAAGTGACTATAACTCTAAAACTTTAAAATGGAATTTTCCTCAGATTGATGCCGGTACTACCGGTGAAATCCGTTATAAAGTTGAGGTTAAGCCCGGGGCATTAGCCAATGGTGACGCCGTTACCAACATAGCCACTCCAACAAGAGATGCCGGTACGACACCTACTGTTGACCCAAACAGTAACCTAGACAGTCTCACCGTTACAGCAACACCTCAGTGGAGTGTTACTAAAGTAGCCGAGGATTATGATGTCTTTCATAATGGTCTCTACCTAGATACTGACGTTACCTATACACTAAAACTCTGTCCTGACACCGCCATTGGAAACTTAAATCTGAGTGATGTTGAGATTACCGATACCTACCCCGCAGGGGCAACCATCGTCAATAACGGAGGCGGAACAGAAAATACCGGTGCGCATACCATTACATGGAGTGCATTAAGTTCTGAAGTAAATGCTAACTGCATTACAAAGACAATAGTACTCAACTACCCTACTCCAACATTTAGCAGTGCTCAAGAAATCAGTAATAATGTTACTGTAACCGGTACCCCTGTCGGTGACAGTAATGGTCCTATCGGCAGCGCTACCGTTACTAATACTTTAGAACCTTTTGTTTTTAATCCGGTACCACAAATAGATATTGCTAAAAATGCTGTAGTTCCGACTAATAGCAACCTTGATTGGATTCGTGATGATGATTTAGGTACTAATCATACCATCACCTACTCCCTCTCACCAAAAAGCAGCGGTAATACCCCTTTAACCAATTTTTCCCTGACCGATACATTCCCGACTAACGAACTTGAAGTGACACAGATCACAACAGGAATCTATAGTGCAGCAGGCGATGTTAATGTTTCGTATAAAACAAGTGTCAATAATACATGGACATTAAAAGGAACCTATAACCGCAACAACGCAACTATATTAAATAATACCGACTTTGGTACTGTTACTACAGGAGGGGAATACTTAACCGCCATTAAGTTTGACTTTGGAAATGTTCCTTTTGATTTTGAAGCAACAACAGCACCAACAGTTAATGCTACGGTATTTCATACCTTTCGTGATAGTACGACACCCAATGAAGGGGATATCAATACCCTAATTCATAACTGTGCACAACTCAATGCTGATGATAATGCAACAATACCGCAGTCATTAGCTCAAATTGAATCCTGTAAAGATGTGGAAATTCGTGACAACTACTCTGTTCCTAAAGCACTTAAATCTGCTTCATCTGATGAACTCAGTCTTGAAGAAGAGTTTGTCTATACCATTGACGTGACCAACTCCAGTGATGGTACCGGAGATTTAACAGACCCCATTGTAGTTGACCTGCTACCAGAGGGGATAGAATATATTTCAACAACCTATAATGATAACGGTCACGCCGGCGTTACTCAGGTACTATCGGTAGGTAATGGTACGGGTACTGATGCCAGTCGTACTCTTTTACGATGGAACTTTACAGGAACCCTTCAACGCGGGGAATCTGTAACGCTTGAAGTCACTGTTAAAGTCTTAAATATAGCCGGTAACGGCGTAATAACCAATAAAGCTTATATCACAACAGAAGATAATGCGGTACCTTTTTCTTGTAATGTCATTGCCGGTGAACAAGACAGCTCATTAGATGTTACCGACGCAACAACTTTAGCATACACCAACACCATTCCAACTGTTGTTAAAGTGTGTGAGCAATCTAATAGCATACGCATTATTAATGTGGCTAAGATTATCTCTGAGAAATGGGTTAAAGGAGCGTATGATAGTGACTGGAGCCGTTTTCCAGCTTCTGGAAAAACCTATGCAGGTGGTTCGGCTGATTACAACTTAACCATAAGTAATGGCGGAAATGTAGCTGTAAGCAACCTGGAAATCATCGATATTTTACCGTTTATCGGAGACAAAGGTGTCAAAGACACCTCCCTTCGTAATAGTGAGTGGCGTACCAATCTAGCCGAACCTATTGTGACTCCTCTTGGTGATGTCTATTATTCACTTGCGGGTGATCCCTGTCGTGCACCGGATTATTTAACAACCGATGAACTGACATGTCAAGAACCAAACTGGTCATTAACACCTCCGGGTGATATTACTCAGGTACGTTCGGTAAAAATTGTATTTAATCCAAGCATTACAATCTACCCTAATGAGAGTAAAAGTTTTACGTGGAAAATGCAAGCACCGGTAGATACTCCTGTAACTAAGGTTGCTTGGAACTCTTTTGGGTTTCGAGGCGAACGTGAAGACGGCAGTACTCTGCTTCCGGCTGAACCCATTAAAGTAGGTATTGAAGTCTCTGCTGATCAACAAAACAGTTATGGCGATACAGTCTGGTTAGATATAAACCAAGATGGTCTTCAAGACAGTGGGGAACCCGGAATCAATGGTGTTAAAGTTGAACTCTATTATGATGGCAACAACTCAATTGCAGATACAACCTATACAGCAACCGACATTAATGGAAATCTGGGAAAATACCGCTTTAGTGATGTGCCTAATGGGAATTATTATGCAGTATTTACCCTCATTGACGGTTTTATCGTCTCACCTGCCAATCAAGGCGGCGATGATACCCTTGATAGTGATGCAGAGACCGATCTTGGTTCATCAAGGTATCAAACCGCTACAACAACGTTAGGGTCACCAGAAGATGACCCAACGTGGGATATGGGTATTTACCCTGATGCCACCCATGCAGCAGTGGGCGATTATGTTTGGTATGATCAAATAGCTTATGATGGTGTTCAAGATGCTAATCCGGTAGCTAATATGATTGTTGAACTGCACACGGCAGACGGAACCTTGGTAGATACGACAGCAACATCCGTAGCAGGGAAATACCTCTTTTACAACAATATAAGTCCGACTACAGAGTATTATATTGAGTTCATTCCTCCATACGGTTCAGGAATGACTTATGATAACCAAGGCGGTGATGATGCATTTGATAGTGATGCTGATGTCACTAAGCGTACGCCGCTATTTACCATTACAGCTAACTCGCAAGCAGTTGGGGAAGATCCTGATTTTGATGGTTATACTATTAATAATGTCAACTTAAGTGTTGACGGTGGTATTGTTACATCGGCAACATTAGGTGATTATGTCTGGTTAGATAAAGATGCCGATGGCATTCAAGACGCTGCAGAAATAGGTATTGCAGGTGTTAAAGTCACACTCATCAGTGAAACTAATGGCAATAGTATTACCGCAGTACAGTACACCAATGCCGATGGAAAATATCTTTTTGAAGACCTCACTCCGGGGGATTACCATGTTGAATTTGACTGGACAAGTATTGATTTTGTAACGCATCCCTATATTCTTTCTCCTAAAGCTCAAGGTGCTAACACAGCAACAGACAGTGACGGTAATGCGGGAGGAAATTCACAGCAAGCACTCACCGATACCATTGCACTTACAGAAGGCGATAATGATTTAGATTGGGATCTAGGACTGTACCGTCATGTCGCTCTTGGTGATTTAGTCTGGCTTGATGCCGATGGCAATGGTCAGCAAAACAGTGAAGCGGTAGTTGCCGGTGTGGAAGTACAACTCTATCAAGGAGGCTTGCAAGTACTCAATGATGATTACGGCACTCCTTTTGGTACCGTTACTACCGATACCAACGGTATCTATAAATTTGACAACCTACGCCCTAATCAGTATCAAGTAAAGTTTATTTTGCCGGCGGGGGGTTATGTATTTACCCGTCCACGTTACGGTGGTAATTTAAGAACAGATGATAGTGATGCTTATGCAGACGGTATGTCAAGTTTTGTTTCTATTTACGGATATCACACTAGCTCAGGTTATCCGCATCTAGATGCAGGTATTTTTATTCCTGCTTCCATCGGTAATTTTATCTGGCATGATATTAACGGTAATGGTATTCAAGATGGCGGTGAACCGACTATAAGCAATGCAGAGGTTAGTATTAACAATGTTGATTTTACTAATTTTGATGTTGATGGTCTTGCTTTAGACCCTCAACTAACCGACGGTAGCGGTAATTACCTTTTTGACCGACTCTATCCGGGCACTTATGAGGTAACATTTGCATTGCCAACAGGTTACATGTGGACACTTTCTAATGTAGGAAATGATGGTGCAGTAGATAGTGATTTTCCAGGCGTAGTTACCGAGATATTGGTTTCTGATGAAGATAATCTCACTATTGATGCCGGGGTACTCCTACCTGCTTCCATTTCAAACTATGTCTGGCTTGATACCAATAAAAATGGTGCTCAAGATGGCGGTGAGAGTGGTATCTCAGGAATAACCGTTTATCTACTTGATGTTAATGGTGCTGTCTTAGCTACTCAAGCGACAAATGGTACCGGAGAGTACAAGTTTGACAACCTCTTTCCGGGTACCTACAGCATTAAAATTGACCTTCTTGATGAGTACTATCCTACAGTTCAAGACGCAACAGGTGATACACAAGATAGCGATATTGATACGACAAGTCTACAAACCATTCAAACCATCCTTGATGAAGGTGAAAATGATAACAGCTGGGATATAGGTCTGTTTCAAGTTGCTTCCATTGGTAATTTTGTCTGGTTAGATAATGATGCTAATGGCATTCAAGATGATGGAGCCGGCTCAGGTGTAGGAGGTATTACCGTATCGCTCACTGATAGCAGTGGCAATAGTGTTACCGATGCTTCAGGCAGTCAAGTTGCCAACCTGACAACAGCCGCTGACGGCAGCTATAAGTTTCAACACCTTTTACCGGGTGATTATAAAGTCTGTTTTGATACAACGGGTTATGAGATTAGTGAAAAAGATAGCAGCAGTACCGATGATACACTTGACAGTGATGTTAATTCAACGACTTTTTGTACTGATGTAGAAACACTCATTGCAGGTGAATATAATCAAGATTATGATCTTGGTCTTTACATTAATGCCGCGGCCTTAGGTGATAAGGTCTGGATAGATACAGACCAAAATGGGATTCAAGACGGCGGCGAGATTGGTGTCGCAGGGATTACCGTAAATTTACTTGATGACTTAGGTAATATTCTCTCTACCGATATTACTGATGCAAACGGTAATTATTTCTTTCTTGAGCTAAAACCTGATTTTTATGAAGTCGAATTTAATCTTACTACACTGCCCGAAGGTTATGTTGTTACCTTTGATAATAGTGGAAATGACGATACTCTTGACAGTGATGCTAATCGCCAGAGCGGCAAAACAGGTTCAATCCAAATCTTTAGCAGTGACAACACTTTAAAATATGACATGGGTATTTTTGAGCTGGGTTCGCTTGGTAATTACATTTGGTATGATGACAATCGTGATGGCGTACAAGATACTGGCGAAAGTGGTATTGTTGGTATTACAGTAAATTTACTAGATAGTAATTCAGACCCTGTATTAGATGTCAACGGTACTGCAATGGTTACGACCACAGATGCCAATGGAAAATATCTTTTTGAAGACCTTTATGCCAATGACTACATTGTTGAAGTTGTTGCACCATTTGGTTATGTTGTGAGTCCAAAAGACAGTGGTGATGATGCGACTGACAGTGATATTGATCCATCAACTAAAAAAACCGACACCATTACCATTGGTAGCAGTACTCATGATATGAGCAACGATGCAGGTATGTATATTCCTTATGCTTCTGTTGGAGACAGAGTGTGGCATGATCTCAATCGTAATGGCATACAAGATGGTGGAGAACTTGGTGTTAGTGATGTAATAGTCGAACTTTACGATAGTACTTATGCAGCGGGTGATGACAATACGTCTGCAAGTTATATGAGCAGTACCTTAACCAGCAGTGATGGTCACTATCTCTTTGCAAACCTAATTCCAGATAGCTATACGGTTAAGTTCATAAAACCCGATGGCTACATTATTTCTGCTCAAGATCAAGGTAGTGATAATTTGGCTGACAGTGATGTCAATCCTGTAAGCGGTACTGCTTCGGTGTCAACACTCACAGCTGATCAAGAAGACTTAAGTTGGGATATGGGAATTTACATGTATGCCGAAATTGGTGATAAGGTCTGGATAGATACTAATGGTAATGGCATTCAAGATAGCGGTGAAAATGGTTTAGATGGTGTTGACATTACACTGACACGACAATCTGATAGCGTAACTTTTACGACAACAACGGTTGGCGGAGGTAATTATATTTTTCTAAACCTTGAACCCGATGAGTACGATTTAAGTTTTACACTGCCAAGCGGTTATGAAATTACGCTACCAAATGAAGGAAGCGATGATACGCTTGATAGCGACATCAATGCAACACTGACAACCATCATCACAACACTTGACTCCAACGAGAGTGATATGAGCTGGGATGTTGGTGTCGTTGAACGTGCAAACCTAGGTGATACTGTTTGGCGTGATGATAATCGTAATGGAATTGCTGAGAGTGGTGAACCTGGAGTTTCAGGTGTTGTTATTAATCTACTTGATAGTGGTGAGAATATTTTAGCCAGTACGACTACCGACGCTAATGGACATTATGAGTTTAGCAACTTGCTTCCGGCTGATTATATTGTAGAGTTTAACCTATCATCACTACCGGTACACTTTACGCCAACACTTCAAAATCAAGGCAGTGACGATACTACCGACAGTGATGCCAATCCATCTAATGGAAAAACTAATACTATTACCCTTTTAAGCGGTGATAATAATACAAGTATTGATATGGGTATTAATATCCCTCAAACAACCATTGGTGATCGTGTTTGGAATGATACTAACTTAAATGGCCTACAAGATAATGATGAAATCGGTGTTGAAGGTGTCACAGTACGCTTACTCGATAGTAACGGTAACAGTGTCACGGATGCCACCGGTACAGTGGTACTGCCAACCGTAACAAATAGTAGCGGTAATTACCATTTTACCAATCTGGTACCGGGTGATTACATGCTTGAATTTGAACTTCCTGAGGGTTATGGACTGAGTGTCGCTAATAATGGCAATGATGATGAGGACAGTGATGTCGATGCTGCAACAATGCGTACCGCCGTAACTACTCTAGTCTCACAAGAACAAGATATGACATTTGATATGGGTATTTACCAATTCGCAAGTCTGGGCGATCGTGTCTGGAATGATACAAATCGTAATGGTATTGAAGAAGATGGTGAAATCGGTGTTGCTGATATCACCGTAAACCTACTCGACACTGATGGCACGGTAGTCAATACAACAACAACGGATAGCAGTGGACTCTACGGTTTTGTTGATCTGCAACCCAAAGAGTACCGCGTTGAGTTTGATCTTAATACCTTGCCGACATATTATGTTGTGAGTCCAAAAGACATTGGAAGCGATGATACTAATGACAGTGATGCTGATTTGGTAAGTGGAATGTCACATCTCATCCACCTAGATGGCAGTGAATATGACCCAAGCATTGATATGGGAATTAATATTCCACAAACAACCCTTGGAGATTTTGTCTGGAACGATACCAATGGTGATGGTATTCAAGACCCGACTGAATTAGGTGTCAATAACGTTACTGTAGAGCTGCTAGATGCTAATGGCAATGTTGTAGCAACCACTACAACTGACAGTACCGGTCATTATGAGTTTAGTGATTTATATCCGGGGGATTATCAGGTCCGTTTTACAGTGCCTGTTGGTTATGAGCTTTCACCGCAAAATAGCGGTGACGATGCTCTTGACAGTGATGTTGACAGTATTACGTTCACGACACCGTTAACCACCATAAATGTACGTGATCACGAGACAACTCTCGATATGGGAATTTATTCTCTTGGATCCATTGGTGATACCGTCTGGCATGATGATAATGCAGATGGCGGTATTGATGATTCAGAAACACGTTTGAGTGGTGTTACTGTTACTTTAGAAGACACTTCGGGTAATATTATTGCCACTGCAACAACCGATGCAAATGGTAACTACCTCTTTAATGACTTACCACAAGGTGAGTATGTAGTACGTGTGAATGAGAGTACATTGCCACCGGGAATCTGGGCGAGTACAACCATGAACGCACCTATGAATGTGACTCTGGCACCGGCGCAGAATTTCTTAGATGCAGACTTTGGTTATGACCACGACAGCGATAACGACGGGATTGCAGATACTGTAGAGGTTCCGCCATATATTGATCCTGAAACAGGAGAAGAGATAACGCCTCCGGATGAGGTTGTTGATGAGAATCATGACGGCATTGATGACAATACGGGTATTCCGACTAAAGTCATTGATTTAGATGGTGACGGAATTCCAAATCACTTAGACAAAGATAGTGATGGCGACGGTATTGCAGACGCAGATGAAACGGGTGACCATGACGGAGATGGTATTCCTGATTATCTTGACTACGATCCACAGGGCTATTTTTACGATGTTGATACCGGTGATATCATTACAGGCGGTGGTATTTCAGTCTCATGTAACAACGGACAAAGTCACGTTATCGTCAAAGATGGCAGCGATGGAGAGTACCAATGGTACATTCCGGGACTCTCTGCCACTACTACATGTATAATGACAAATACAATACCTTCGGGCTATGATTTAGATGAAAACTGTACCCAAGAAGGAAGCACCCTTGATCCAACAGGGGAAAGCAATCCGTACTACATCGGAAGTTCACAAAATGGAGCAACCGGAAAACTGGTTGATCACAGCTGTGCTGCAAATCCATGGTACACAACATTTGTTCTTCAACCGGGAGATCCGGAAATAATGACAAATAATATTCCAATTAAAAAACAGCCTATTACGGTACCGACACTGAGTGAGTGGGGGCGTATTTTAATGGTACTTTCTATGTTTATTGCAGCATTCTTGCTGTTGCGACGCTCCAACGAGCGTGTCGCCTAATATACTGATTACGAAATACATGTAAATATTTTACATGTATTTCAACTATGCCTGTAACTCTGCCAATCTCGCTTTTACTTTTGCCACATGTTCTTTAACGCGTACATTGCTCCACACTTCAGCCACATTTCCCTCAGGATCAATAATGAACGTTGAGCGCACAATGCCCATATATTCGCGACCATAATTTTTCTTAAGCTGCCATACCCCGTACTCTTGCATCATCTCTGTACTTTCATCACTTAAAAGCGTAATACCTAACTCTTTTTTCTCAATAAAGTTACGATGTTTTTGCGTACTGTCCGCACTCACGCCTAAAATAATCGCATCTAAATCACTAAACTCCGGTTCTGCTTGGGTAAATTCACACGCTTCTGTAGTACACCCTGGCGTATTATCTTTGGGGTAAAAGTACAAGACGATCCACTTACCCTTAAGGTCCCTTGTACAAATCTCTACATCATCTTGATTTGGCAGACAAAATTCTGGTGCCTTATTTCCTACTTCAATCATTTTTTTCCTATTATATTTTTTAATTTTTGGTACTATATCATCAAAAATTAAAGAGAATACTATGAGCACACAATTTGAAGATGATTTTAAAAAGTTTCAATTAAAAATTCATAATTTTGTAAGAGACACAAACTTTCAGGCAAAGACTCAGGAGTACAATGAACTTTTCAATCAGATGGCAAGCATTGCACCTGATGACATGAAAGAGTATGTGGAACGTTCACCCGATTTTTTAAAATACCGCAATAAAAGCCTTGCTATGATGGAACGTATTGTTGAGATTCATAACAATTTAGAGCGAATTTTTAAGCTCGATGCTACTGCGCTAGAACTTGAGTGTAAGGGTAAACTTGAAAATATTGATGCAGTAATTGGGAAAGAAGTTCAAGAAGCAGCGAAATTACTGCATCAGTTTCATGACGTTAGTGAAAAAGGACGCACTTTAATTGAAAAGCTTGATGACCCGTTCTTATCACAAGCTCACTAACTATTCTCATCTACAACATCAATCTCGCTGAAATGCTCTAGCAGCATCTCAGCGGCAATACCGTTCCCATAACAGAGCAGTTCTTTGTTACTATTTAAAATCGGCGTCGTTGCTATACCACAACTGGGCGACTTTGACTTTAAGACAATCTTGTCTAAATCGGGATGCGCATCAATGAATTGCTGTGTTTGACTGCGCAAAACCTCTGTCACATCACGACCACTCTCATCACCAATGACCTTGTATTGCTTATTTGCAAAAATGACTGAAACACGCTCTCGCGGTGTTCCTAAAACTGGAGCCTCAGGACAAAAAGGAACAATTTCCCAATCTCTATATTGTTTCGGAATTTTTGGATCTTTTTTGACACATCCGTCATAACGGCAAATTTCACCCAACAAACATGCAGAAATAGCTACTTTCAAACAATCACTACCGATTTAATCTCTGTCATCTCCTCAATGGCAAAGTGAGGGCCTTCACGCCCTACACCACTGAGTTTTACACCGCCATACGGCTGAATATCAAAACGAAGTGTTGGCATATCGTTAATCACAATACCGCCGGCATCAAGTTCATCAATGGCGCGTTGTGTCAGTTTTAAGTCATTCGTAAAGAGTGAAAACTGTAGACCGTACGGTGAGTTATTCATTCGTGGACACGCATCATCAAAACCATCCACTTTTACCAGACTTACAATCGGTGCAAAAACCTCTTCACATACAATTGCCATATTATCCGTCACATCGGCCATGACACACGGGTAGAACATTCTGCCCTCACGACGCGGTTCGAGCAGTGCACGCGCGCCTTCATCAATAGCACTTTCAATCCAACCCATAGCGCGAATTGCAGCTTCATCATCAATAAGCGGTCCCATAAAGGTATTGTCATCATAAGGAGAACCCACTAGCAATTTTTTAGTCTCCTCGGCCATCAGTGTTGCAAATTCATCATACACACCTGCATCAACATAAATACGCTGCAATGAAATACAAACCTGACCTGAATTGACAAATGCACCCAATGCACACCGCTTCGCCGCATAAGAGAGGTCAGCACTTTTATCAATAAAAGTCGCCGCATTACCGCCAAGCTCTAAACTCACTTTTTTAATGCCGGCATTTTTAGTAATGATGTTACCCACAGGAACCGAACCTGTAAAGCTAATAACACGGGGAATGTCACTGGTAATAAGTGCCGAGCCTACTTCCGCATCACCATAGAGCACACTCAGTGCATCTTTAATGGCGTAATCACTCTCAATAAATAGCTTTGCAAATTTATAAGCGGTAAGCGGTGCTTCAGGAGTAGGTTTAAGTACCACTGCATTTCCCGCAACTAAAGCTGGTGCCAATTTGTGGGCTACAAGATTGAGCGGAAAATTAAACGGTGTAATGGCAACCACTACACCAACAGGATCGCGACGAAAAAATGCCATAGTTTTACGTCCGCTTGGCATCGCATCGGTGTTAATGGTTTCACCATGCATGGTACGCATTGTCTCGGCTGAAAGGGTTACCGTTTCAATACATCGGTCAACTTCAATGCGAGCAAATGCAATCGGTTTACCTACCTCATCAGTTATGGTTCGTGCCATATCTTCACGATTCTCTTTAAGCTTTTTGGCTACATCAAGCAACCAGGCACAGCGCTGTGACAGTGTCGATTTTTTACATGTAATTGCAGCGCGCTTTGCAATTTTTAATGCTTTGAGTGCATCATCTCCACTACAAACAGGAGCACGACTGACTACATCACCACTGTAAGGGCTGTGTCGCTCACTAAACTTCTCATTAACGACTTCAGTTGAGCCAAAAAATATTTTTGCGTCCATGATTTGCTCCTTTTTGTAATTCTACCGAAAATTTAATAACCTAACTCATCTCTTTTAATTTCAAAAAGCAGTTTATCAAAGTCAGATATATACTCTCTGTCTTGTACTACTCTGTATTTTTCATACTCT
>CAYZUN010000028.1:0-21799 GCA_964481625.1 uncultured Sulfurimonas sp. | reverse complement strand
CCTTAAGCTACTTTAAACTTCTAATGCAGTTTCTACCAGCGTCTTTAGCGCTGTAAAGTGCTTTATCTGCTCTTTGGAGCATGGACTCTAAAGTGTCATTTTCTTTATATTCTGTAATCCCAAAACTTGCAGTGATTTTCCCTGCTGTTTCATGTTCAATGTTTTCTATGATGGCCTTAAATTTTTCTAAAGCTTTCATGGCTATTTCTACGTTAACATGCTTAAAGAGTAATACAAACTCTTCTCCACCCCATCTAGCAAATAAGTCGGTTTCTCGCACACTTTTTTGAACCGTACTTGCTAACAAAATAAGGACTTCATCACCTATGAGGTGACCAAAGTTGTCATTAAACTCTTTAAAATGATCTATATCTAAAATAGCAAGACTAAGAGGGTATTTATATCGTTTAACCTGTTTTAGTTCATATTCAAACACCTCTTCAAATTTATTTCGATTGCTTATGCCCGTTAATCCATCGGTGTATGCATAATTAATAGCTTGGATATGATCAGTTACATTGTAACGAATTGCTAAATATTCTAATATATTTCCTTCTTGATCCAATATGGGAACAATGGTAGCATCAACGTAATAGATCTTTCCGCTTTTGGTTAGATTTTTTAAGGCACCTCTGTAAACCTTCTTAGAAGATATTGTTTTCCAGAGCTTAACAAACTCTTCTTTTGGTTGATCCGGATGTTTAAGAATTCTATGATTATTTCCCAAGAGTTCATCTGCGCTGTATTCACTGACCTTGCAGAATTCATCATTGACATAAGTTATTGTACCATTAAGGCTCGCTTTAGATACAATCGCTGAAAAATCAATTGCATTTTTATATTCTTGAAGGAGTGCTTCATTACTACTGGAGACTTCTATCTCTTTTTCAAGTGCCTCATTAGTATTTCCAATAGTTTGAAATAACTCATTTTCACGCCGAATAAAAATAGATGAAAAATACCCTAATAAGAGTATAATAATTACTATAATTAGAGATAGTATTGAATATTTAACCATATTATTAGCATCTATTTCAGTGCTTATTGGAGTAATAACTTCAAGTATCCCTCTCTTGTCACCAAGCTTCCATTTTCCTTGTTCCCATGTACGATTAGGATGAGAATTATGACATGTAACACATGCTTTAGATGTCATAAAATCAGTTACTGCAACACGAAGAACCGGTTTGCCGTCGATTACATCACGTTTTATATAGATGCCATCAGGACTCTCTTTAGTAAAATGCAGAGCTTCTTTTTCAAATTTTGTTAGGTTACGATCAATTCTATTTTTAAAAGGAAATTCACTATATAAATTATATCTAATCCCTGTTTTATCACTAAAGATGCCACTTAAATCATGAATAACAGTAGTTGGTAAGGGAATAACTCCGTTTACACCTTTATGATCATAATTAAATTTAATATTAGGGGCAAATGCTTTTATATCTTTTACAACATTATCAACATAGTAAGCGCGTGTAAGTTTTATCTGTTCAACTGAATTTAAGCTATGCTTGATAATTGTTTGAACAGAGTTTTTATCAGTAATAAATGGAATATAAATAGCTAAAATACCCACCATAATAGCGGTAGTGATTACAATAGGTTTAAAGATTTTTGTTCTATGAAGTTTGTTGTTTTTAATTTCTAGTGACAAAGTAAAATCTCGCTAATTTTAAGTAATAAATCACTACCAACCCCACTGAAATATAAAAATTAGTAATTTTATTATATTATAGTTAATTTTGTATAAAAATGTCAATACTTTTGTGAAATTTGATAAGAATTTCAAAGAGATTTTACTCTTCCAGTTTAGTTTTTTAAAAGTTCTTTGTACTTTTAGTAGTTTTTTTTCAAAACTTATTGCTGCATAAGCTGGGGAAGGAGAGGGGAGCAGTTTTTGTTTGATACGCAGTTCTCTATGGCTTTTGTTGAAAATAGTTTCTGCTTTTTTGCCTGTAACAAAGAATAAAGTGGTCAAAACTGATTACGCGGATGAGCATAATAAAACCCATCATATGATAATTTCCTTGAGCAGCATCTCTAAAAAATTATTAGTTAACTCATTTTTATGTTAACATTATTTTTTTTTCTTAGAAGCTTTCTCTAGCTTATCTTTTTTCTTATAGCTCTTAATATTTTTTTTAATATCTTGCTTTAGCTCTTTTTTAAGCATAGCCTTCAACTCTTTTCTTACGATTTTTTTAACTTTTTTCTTGTCAATCATTGTCTGTCCTTTAATTTAGATATAAAACCATATTGATATGACTACACTAATTCATACTGTTATTATATCTAATACCATGCCTAAAGAGTTTTATACTTAATCAGATAAAATGTGATATACGACAAACCCCTAAAAATAGGAGAAAATAGGTGAAAATACGAGTCTATTACGAAGATACAGATGCCGGAGGCATTGTTTACCACTCAAATTATTTAAATTTTTGTGAACGTGCACGAAGTGAGTTATTCTTTCAAAAACAGATGCTTCCCATTATTGATGGCGGTCATTTTGTGGTTAAACGTATTGAAGCAGACTTTATAAAGCCGGCAAAATTTGGAGATGAACTTCAAGTGATTTCTGAGTTATTAGAGTTAAAAAATGCATCATTTAAAATGACACAAAATATCTATAAAGGGGATGAGAAACTTTTTTTTATGCGCAGTACATTAGTTTATGTTAAAGATGAAAAAGTAGGACGTTTGAACCAAGAGAAAAAGGAACTGTTAACGTCATTGCTCTCTGGAAACAGTCACAAATTTTGAAAGATCCGGTTTGACTATTTCAATAGGGTATTGAACTTGATTGTTGAAAATTTGAAGTGGATATTCTCGAGGTTCACCCGTCATTAAGTAGTAAAAGAAATCAATTCCAATGGACGTTGAGTGATTGATCCAATCATAAGTAATATCATTGCCTAAAAGTCGATTTGTCTCAGTTAGTACAGCACTATTTTCTGAGATAGAATTGGCAATAAACATCGACTTTCTATCGCGGTATTGTGTTGTTGAAAAAATAAGCGGATCATAATTGATCTGTGTTGAAATGATGGTTGATATATTAGAGTCATGCAGTGTCAATTGAGACATAATCATTGAACTTTTAATGAGTGGTGTATTAAGCACAACGGTTCCATTGATTAAACGTTTGTTCCTTTTTAAAATATGAGTAAGATTTGATGTACGCTGCTTAATTTCATACTCAATAAGACGTTTTTTTGGTAGTTCAAGTTGATCATAAAGATTTAAGTTATATTCTCGAAGTTTTTTTGATACAGTTGATTGGCTATGGAAAATAATGAGTGGAGAGGTGACATATTCAAATAGAGCATTGCTTTGCGCCTCATAATCAATACCTCCAAAGTAAAAATTTGGTGCTGTTGCATTAATGTCGTTGACATTAATAGTTGGGAAATATACATGTATATCGGGGTTGATATCAATAAGGGTTTTCGTCCCCTCAAGTGTCATAGGTGCAATTATAAAATTAAAGCCTTGTTCTGAAATTTGTTGCAGGGAAGCACTAAGGTCTTCCCGGTTCTCACTTTCAACTTTAAAACTACTGATTTCAAAGTCTGCATTTTTTGTCAGCATGTAGGAAAAAACACTATTTGTAGTCGAATAGGCATACTTTCCAATTTTTTTATAAGGTAGCAGCATTGCTATTTTAAATTCACCGCCAAATTTTGCTGAGCCGAGATTAAATAAAGTAATATAGATCAATTTTGATTCATTTAGCTCCTCATCACTAAACTCTATATCTGAATGTGCTAGAAATGAGAATATCTGTCCATATTCAAGCATCTCTTTCATACACGATTCATTACATGGATAGATATCGAGGTTTTGAATGTAGGTCTTTGGAAGCGGTAAGGTAGAAATTTTACTGCTTTGCGCATATAAAAAAAACGGTAGGAGTAGCGTGAAAAATAGTTTCATATAAAGCTCTTTATTTTATTTAAATCATTCATTGTCTCTCTTTTTAAAGAGGGATTTCGTAATAAAAATGTAGGATGGTAGATGGGTACTAATGAAAATGAAGAAAAATTGATTTTCTCGCCTCGAACCTGTTCAAACGGGGTGGTATCATCAGTAATAAGCCGATAAGTTTTCTCGCCAAGTGCGACTAAAACTTTTGGTTGAATCAGTTCAATCTGTTTAAAGAGGTAGGCTTTACAGCTGTCGAATTCTGATATGGAAGGTTCATAAGAACCTAAAGGCTTGCATTTAACAGCATGAGTAATATAGACATCATCAATATTCATCATTAATACCTTTTCAACCATATTTTTCAGTGATGTTCCTGAACGCCCCGTGTAATATGCATTCTGCTCATTTTCACTACTAGAGACATACGCATCAACAATCATTAGTTCAGCATTGTAGTTACCGTAACCAAACATGCTTTGTGTCCGTGATTTACTTAGATCGCACAGATGACATGCCGATATAATCTCATTTAAATGCGTAATATTATTAGGCAGCATGGTACTATTTTTGTGGTTTAGTGCAATAGGATCACTAAAACAAAACCCTAAAGCACGAAGTCTATAGAGATTTTGTAAAATAAGAAGATTTTGAAAAGATCTCAATGACGGTACCATTAGTAAATAAATTTTGGTGAGTATAATTCAAGATGCGTTAAAACTAGATAAAACTATTCATTACAGTTGAATGTTTTCAGATATTTTTTTTGCTTTAATGTCGCCAAAAAATGCAATATTTTCCATTAAGACAGCCGAGGGCATATTTTTTTCATCCATACTAATGATTAATTCACCCGCCGCATCATCTTTGGTTAGAATATCTTTACTTACATCAATAGTATAAAATTTATGTGAATGTGCAACTGCTATCATTTTTCGTATTTTTTGTTCTCTTTTTAAGCTTGGAATGGTGATATTAATACCACTGCCGTCTTTATTTATACCTATGGCACGTACTTCTTTGCTTTGTGACTCTAAAGTATCTCCAAGGTACGCAGGTGTATTAAAAAAGAGACTAAGTGTGTCGTCAGTTGCGTAAAAATTATAGGTTTTACTGCTATGATATTTGACCTCTTTTTTTGTTTCAATTATGCTCAGAGTTTGAAGATTAAATGATCGCTTGTTTTTTATTTTAGTGGTATTAATATCAAGTATTACTATTTGGTTTTGATGATCGAATCTGTATGTCTTTATTCGAATTTTTTTGTCTGATTTTTTTGATGAGATGAAAGTGTCCGGACGTAAAATATTATTAATGATTTTTCCTTCACTAATATAAGTTTCAATTCTGTTAGATGTTAGCTTAGCTGTAATTCCCATTGTAACAGCTGTTACGGTGATTTTATAATGATTACCAATGGTCTCATACTTAACAATACTTTCACCAATTTTTCCAAAAAAAGAGAATGTAATATCGTATTTAACCTCCATGCTTTTGGCAAAAAGAGGAGCTAAACTCAATAGAAATAGTAATAGAAATTTTTTCATTAATCTTCCTTGAATGAATTATACGATTATTTTAATAATTAATTGTGTACAAGTCGTGAAGAGATTAATAGTAATTGACTATAATAGCATCAGAATTTTGATTTAGGAAACAGTTACAATGGGAAAAAATTCAATTAATAAACGAAAAGCCAAAGCGATGCAAAAAGGGATTCAAAAGCTGCAATTAGAACTTAAGGATGAGATTACTGCAATATTTAAAAATGCATCAAAACCATTAGATATTAATGATATCGTTGCGAACTATCCCCAAAATAAGAGAAAAGTGTCATGTGATACGGTAACACTAAAAAAATATGTTTCTATTGGTCTTGGTTATATGATAGAAAATAAGCTTGTAAAAGAGTTGCCTCAAGATGAAGACGGCAAATGGAATTTAGTACTAGTATAGATGCTCTATAGTACTTAGGGTCGCTTTACTCTATAGTGACTGTCTTGGGGCAGCTTAAAAGGTAGCGTAAAGCTTTCGATGTATTCAGTTGCGCTATTTTCATTTTTTAAAAAGGGCACGCCTTCAATGATCATAATAAACTGTTTTATGAGTTCATTGTCAATAGCTCTATTTTCAATTTCATTGTAATGTAAAATAAATTGTAGCTGAATACTTTCGATATCTTGACGCACAATATCAATAGTGATGGTTGAAATCTTGAAAAAAGACAATCTTGAAAAGATATGTTCTACCTCTTTAAGACTTCCAATGAGTACGTTAGGTATGGTATATTTAGTTTCAAAAATCAGATTGTACCGTTTCGCAATATCTGCAGTAATATGGCTAAGTAGGAACTCGCTATTTTTAATATAACTTTCTCCGTGAAGCAATGCGTTAATAGTTAAAATATCATTAGTACAGCTTTGAATCTGTTGTATTGGTTTTAACGTTTTTAGTGCAGGTTGCTCTTTAAAGGCTTGTTGCAAAGCAGTTTGAATGTGATGTGAAAGTTCTATATGATTTACATGTAAAAACGATGTTTCTGTTTTTTGGATATTTTCATGGGTATTAAATAGAGTGTGTTGGTCTTTTAAACGGTGTTTTAAGCGATGGTTTAGCAGTGCTAATAAGAAAACTGCAATAATGAGCAGGGTCAAAAGAAAGTAGCTGAAATATAAGATGGGTGCAATGCTTTGTGATGGTTCTTCTTTGAGTACAATTTTTTTAGACTTAAGATGCTCTGTAGGTTTTATTATGTTGTGGGACTTTGAAAGAATAGTTGGCTGGGCTACAATAAGTGTAGCTTTTGTTACCTCGGAAGTTTTCTCTACAACTACTTTTTCAGGTGTTATGGGTAGAGATTTGTGAGGTAAATTTTCTAATATTTTGGAATATATTAATTGATTTGACGGATTAGGATACAAACTGACAAATGCTGAAGGATAAACGTGTTTTAAAGTTTTTAAAACATTAAGTGCAGTAGCACGGTCTTTAAAAGGTTTTAGTACAATCGGGTAGTAATTTCTAGATTTTAAAACAGCAATTTCAAGATGATACTGCTGTAGTTCGCTATGAAGGTTAGCATCGTAAAATGTTCTAAATATATCAATTTTTTTCATAGCAGTACCTTGAGTAGAGTAGGTCGCTAAAACAATTTTATTTTCTTGAGATGCGCATAGGTGAAATGTTGTTAAAAAAAGTATTATAAAGAGTTTCATAAAGTCCCATTGTTATAAAGTATTTAGAATTGTACATAATGGGTAATGAAAAGGAGTTGAAAAAAAGGGGGAATAGGGTAAAACCCTATTTTATGAAGTTGCTATACTACTGCTACTACAACAGCAGTTGACTCCCAAATACCGTGTTTAGTGCAGTAACCGTGCGCAACAAGGTTGAGTTTATTACCCATTGGACGGATATTGAATGTTACTTCAGTATGAGATTTCTCATTTCCCAGTGTTCCGGGAACAAATGAAGCAGATGCTAGCTTTGTTTCACCATTATAAAGAGTGATGCTTTCAATAAAATGATCAAAATCATCCGGGTGAGTATACTCTTGACCCATTTTTACATTAACTGCAAGCATTTCACCTTGTTTTGCGTCACCTACAACTGTAATGAATGGTGAGTGACGGTCAATAAGGTCTTTTTTTGCTTCGCGTTCTACAGAGTCAATATCAACGTATTTATTAATCTTTGGCATTGTTTTCCTTCATTTTTTAAGTTTGATGCAGAATTGTATCAATGTTAACATTTAAATAAACATAAATAAGAGTATATTTATCTTATTTAAGTAATTAATAAGATTTAATAGAAAAGCTTTTACATGTAAAAGCACTTTTTAACCATAATAGAGATAAAATTTTCTTCAAAAATTATTATGGAAAATATTAATGGTAAAACCTCTGCTCATTGAGATCGGTGTTGAAGAACTTCCGGCACTGCCTCTGTTAAAAGAACTTGAAAATATTGAAAAAAAATGGTTAAACGTTTTAGAAGAAAATGCACTGGGATGTGAGTTTGAGTTTTACTATACACCGCGCCGTTTGGTATTGTGGCATAATGAATTTTTACTCAATCAGCCCGACTCTGTCGAAGAGTTTTACGGTGCTCCTGTGGCGGTTGCTTTTAAAGATGGTGAACCGACCAAAGCAGCTCTTGGGTTTGCTCGAAAATGTGGTGTGTATCTCAATGAGATTGGGCGCGCTGAAAAAGGCGGCAAAGAGGTACTTTACCATAAAAAAGATATTAGCGGTAAAGCATCGTCAGAACTGTTGGAGGCGATGATTACAGAGTGGATTAAAAGTCTCTCTTTTGGTAAAAGTATGCGTTGGGGAAGTTTTACTGAAAGTTTCATCCGCCCAATCCGCTGGGTTAATGTGATGCTTGAGAATGAAAATGTTGCAGTGAATTTATTCGGTGTTGATTCAAAACCAACAACGTATGCTCACCCAATGTTTAGTTATGAAGCACAGCATATCGCTGACATGCATAACTATTTTGATATGCTTAAAAATGGTGGTGTAACACTTTACCAAGATACGCGTAAAAATACGATTTTAAAAAGTTTTGCCCAGCTTGAAAAAGATAATGGCATTACTATTGAGATTGATGAAGAACTTTTAGAAGAGGTTGTAGCCATTACAGAACATCCAACACCGCTTCTTGGAAGTTTTGACGAGGCATTTTTACGACTGCCGCCTGAGGTTATTATTACTTCAATGAAAGAACATCAACGTTATTTTCCTGTTTTTAAAGAGGGTAAACTCATCAATAAGTTTGTAGTCGTTAGCAATGCCTTGACCAATGACTTTTCAAAAGTTGTTGAAGGAAATGAAAAGGTACTGCGTCCACGACTCGCCGACGGACTCTTCTTTTACGATAATGACCTAAAAAATGGTTTGAGCACTAAAGGACTTGAAAAAGTTGTTTTTATTGAAGGTCTTGGTTCTGTTATGGATAAAATTGATCGTGAAAAAGCTATTGCTGTGACATTAGCAACACGCTATTTACATGTAAATGAGAAAGACGATCTCATTCGTGCCGTTAGCTTGGCTAAGGCTGATCTTATGAGCGAGATGGTTTATGAGTTTACTGAGCTTCAAGGGCTTATGGGCTATTACTATGCAATGGCTTTAGGTGAAAACAATGTCGTAGCCACTGCCATTAAAGAGCAGTACCTGCCTGATGGTGAAGAGAGTAATCTGCCTTCAACAAAACTCAGTGCCGTCGTGGCAATGTCGATTAAACTTGACACCTTGCTAGGTCTCTTTAGTGTGAATCAGATTCCAACAGGGTCACGTGACCCATTCGCATTGCGTCGCGCGGTTAACGGAATTATTCGTATTTCTAAAGAGCATAATCTTGAATTTGATATTGTATCAACACTTAAAGAGCTTGGAGCGAGTTATAACACTATCGATTTTGAGAAATTAGAGCAATTTTTCTTAGAGCGTGTTAACCAATTTTACACAGTTAATCCATCAGTGATTAAAGCAGTACTCTCTTCAGGTGAGCGTGAACTCTTAGCCATTGATGCTAAAATTGAAGCGGTCAATGCTATAGTTGAAAGTGAAAACTTCTCAACACTGTTTTCAACCTTTAAACGGGTTGCCAATATTACTAAAGATTTTGATGTTAATGCTGATTTACATGTAAATTTAGCTCTGTTTAGTGAAATTGCCGAGGGCGACCTTTATGATGCTTTCACTGCTGTACATCAAAAATCGTATGACTCGTATGAAGCAGAGTTAGATGCGCTCTTCTCACTCAAGCCACGGCTTGATAGTTTCTTTGATAATGTTATGGTCAATGTTGAAGATGAGGCAGTCAAAACCAATCGTAAATCATTAGTAGGAAGTGTTTATAAAGCACTGCTTAAAATTGCAGATATCAAAGAAATTAGTGTTTGACGTAGCCGTAATCGGTGCAGGAATATGTGGTTGTAGCACGGCATATTTTCTCACTCAAGCCGGACTGAGTGTAGCTCTTATTGATGCTAAAGGCATTGCAAGTGGCGGCAGTGGTGCGGCAGGTGCTTTTGTCTCACCAAAGTTTGTAAAAAGCGGTCCGGTCAAAGAGGTGAGTGAAGCGGCTTTTGAATTCTCCCTTCAATTTTATAAAGATCATTTTAGAGAATTTACATGTATTTCTGAGTTGTTGCATTTAGCCAATAATGACCTCTGTAATTCCCGTGTCAAATATTTTAAAGAACATACTGCATTCAGACAAATTCCAACTGATTCATCACTGCTTAATCGCCTCAATCCTGAAGCAAGGCAATATGAACATATCTCACTACAAGAGTGTGCTTTGGTTGCCTCCCAAGAGATATGTGAGGCTATGGCAAAAGATGCTACTTTTTTAAAATACCATGTAAATACGTTAGAGCATAAAAATGGTGTTTACAATATTGATGGAATTAAAGCAAAAACAGTAGTGCTTTGCACAGGTGCACATAAGCATCTGATTCCTACACCATACTTTACTCCGCGAGCTATTTTTGGACATCGTATTAACATTAAAACAACTACTGTAAATCCAGTCAATATTCACCAGTTTGTCTCTATTTCAAAGTCAAATGAAGAGGGTGTCATTGCTATTGGGGCAACACATGACGTTCATTACAACCCATTACAATCAGAGCAAGTCTACGACTATAGTAAAGGTAGAGCAGAACTAATTGAAAAAGCAACGCGGACACTGCCATTAGAAAATATAGAACTGCTTAAAGATTATGTCGGAGTGCGCTCTGCCTCAATTGACCACCTTCCGCTTGCAGGTGCTATTGTTAATGCTGAAAAAACCATTGAAAAATTTCCTGATATCATAAAGAGGAAAAAGTATAATATTAATAAATATGAATATTATGAAAATCTCTATATGATAAATGGAGTAGGGGGCTACGGTTTTGTACTCGCACCGTATTTAGCACAAAAGCTTTGTAAAAACATAACTTTAAATGAACCAATTGATTCAAAACTGCTTCCTTCACGTTTTTTGAGACGTTGGCTTATTGCAACGTCCCAATAGTTTTTGTTTATCGATTCAAGGGTGTTGCTTTTGATTTATTGTTTCACATTACAATGGTGTTACCGTTAAGGAGTAAGTATGAAAGCTAAAGTATTTATTTTTGGAACACTTTTTTTAATTGGAAATATAACTCTTAGTGCTGAACAAGTTGTTCGTGAAGGTATTAATCTTAGTGGAGAGAGCAGTAAATCACGTATTGGACAAGGAATACGGGGTGAACTAGAAAAGATTTTAAGTGAACGTGGTCTTGAAAACGCTACGGCATCTTCGCTAACACAACAAGCTTTTGAAGATAATGATTTTCTTACAATGATACAAATGCAAAATTATCTTAATGCTGTAGAGAGTGTTGAGTATGACGCATTATTGAATCAAATAGCAACACAACTCCTTTTTGAAAAGAAGATTGATTTCAGTAGTTACGATACTCTTGTATCCATTACTCAAAGTTTGCATAAATCTCGTATTAACCCGGAGTTGTTAGATCGACTCTCTCATGTGGCATTAATTAATCAAAGTTTAAAAACTGCATAAAAATGTATGCTCTTAAACAAATAAGGTATAATCACATAAAATAATTAAACTTTTATGGAGTAGTACTGAATGAAAAAAGCGATTATATTGCTTAATATGGGTGGTCCAAATAACCTAAATGAAGTTGAACTTTTTCTTGAAAATATGTTCAACGATCCTAATATTTTGACGATGAACAGTACTCTTTTACGTAAATTTATTGCTCGAATGATTACGTTTAGCCGTACTGAAGCTGCACAAGAAATCTACTCACAGCTTGGTGGAAAATCTCCTATTGTCGGACATACTCAAAAACTTGTTGCTGCACTTCAAGATCGCTTTGATGATGATATTACTGTTGATTTTGCAATGCGTTATACACCGCCATTTGCAGCTGAAGTGATTGAACGACTTAAAGAGAAAAATGTAGAGAAAATCTATCTCTTACCACTGTATCCGCAGTACTCAACGACAACAACAAAATCCTCTTTAGAAGATTTTGAACAGCAATTCCATGATAGCGGTCTCGATGCTATTTTAGTAGAAGTGAAGCACTATTATGAGAATCCTACATTAAACAGAGCTATTGTTAAGAAAATAACAGAGCAAGTCAGCAGTGATGAGAGTGAAGCCTTTGATCTGATTTTCTCAGCGCATGGACTGCCGCAAAAAATTGTTGATAGCGGTGATGCATATGAGCGCCAGATTAAACGACATGTCGCACTGATACAAGAAGAGTTGCGTGAACAAGGCATTAAGTTTAATGCGGTGCATCTTGCCTATCAGTCTAAAGTAGGGCCGATGGAGTGGTTGAAACCTTCTTTAGAAGATACATTAAAAGTCATACTCAATAAAAAAGCTTTAATCTGTCCTATCGCGTTTACGATTGACAACTCAGAGACCGACTTTGAACTTGGTATTGAGTACAAAGAGATTGCACAGGAACTTGGGTTTGAAGAGTACCGCGTAAGCAGATGCCTAAACGATGATGAACTCTTTGTCGATGCGCTCTGTGAAGTTTATGAAAAGATGAGTGAATGAAAGTTGCCATTTTTGACATGGACGGTACGCTTATTGATACCGGTCGTGACATTACCGTCTCAATTAATCATGTCAGAGATACTATTTACTCACTTGAACCTCTCACCATGCCCTATGTCATTGATTCAATTAATACTCATAAACGTAATTTAGCGAAGCTGTTTTATGAGACAGAACTGTATGAAAAAAGTGCGCAAGAACTTTTTGAGGCACACTATTATGATCAATGTACTCAAAATGTGACACTCTATGAAGGTGTCAAAGAGTCATTAGAACATCTTAAAGGCAGTGATGTTAAACTCTCTGTTGCAACCAATGCACCGACTGTTTTTGCTAAAAGAATGCTCTCACACCTAAATGTTGCTGATTTTTTTGATCAGATCGTTGGAGCTGATATGGTAGAGATTCCAAAACCAAACAAGCAGATGCTTGAACTCATTTTAAATAACTACAACTTTAGAAAAGATCACGATAGTGCTTGGATGATCGGTGATAACTCAAAAGATATGCAAAGTGCTCACAATGCAAATATTGCTTCCATTTTTGCAACATGGGGTTTTTCTCGAGAGGGCTATGGTAATCATAATGCACAACATCCTAATAAAGTTTTGGAAATTATTCGTGGCTAGAGCACTTATTGTACTATTACATGTAATTATATTTTCAACACTGCTTTATGCAAAGCATCTTGACTCCTATAGTTCTCAAGTTTTATTTGAACAGGAGTCGTCACGCATTATTAAAGAGTTGCTAAAAACTCAAAATATACCACCTCTTGTTTTAAATCACAGCCATGTAAAAAGATATTATAAGGGCCACCAATATCGTCCTTTCTGGTTCGATGTCAATGGAACTAAGGCAATAACTATTGAGTTAATTAACACGGTTGAGAATGATCCAGTTTTAAAGCCAATCTCAAACAAGCTTTTTGGACTCCATGAAATAATGATGCTTATGAGTGAGATTGAAAGTTCTGAAGTTCTTGATATTCATAAAGTGATGCGTGTTGATTTTATGATTACGGGCATTTATGACTATTATATGAAACTTTTAGCATCAGGTTCTATTGATTGGAAAAATTTTGAACTTAAACTTGAAAAACTCGAGAGTGAAGAGAAGATTATTGGTACATGGGATCGTTACGGAGTTCATAAAAATCGAATAAAATTACTCTATAAGGCACTAGAACAAGATAATATACATAGTGCTATTGATTCAGTGAACTATACCTTTCCGATGGCTAAAGAGCTTGAAAATGTGTTGCTGCATTATGAAAAAATCTCTCAAGAGGGTGGCTACACACCACTGCCGGAATTCACAAAGTTGGCAAAGGGTGATTACTCCAGCAGTGTTACATTATTACGAGAACGTTTAATTCAAAGTGGAGAGTTAAGTACGACAGAGTGTATGGTGTTAGATGCTAACAGTAGTAACACAAATTGCCTTGAACTTTTCGATGCCAATGTTAAAGGTGCCGTGAGGTTATTTCAGCGTAATCATGGTTTGGTTGTTGACGGGGTAGTGGGAGCTGATACAAGAAAACGTTTAAATATAACGGTTGAGCAGAAAATTACACAAATACGGCTTAATCTAGAGCGAATGCGATGGCTACCGCGAACCTTGGGAAATAAATATCTTTTAGTTAATATTCCTGACTATAAACTTCTTATGGTTGATGAAGAAAATATCTCACTTGAAATGCCTGTTGTTGTTGGGAAGAAGAGATACCCGACCCCTGTGTTTAGCCATAAAATGTCTTCAATTGTTTTAAATCCCTATTGGAGAGTTCCTCATAGTATTGTCAAAAAAGAGATGGTTCCTCAATTGGTAAAAAACTCTTCTTATTTTGATGAAAGAGGAATACGGATGCATGCTGATTGGAATGAGAGTTCACCACATTATGATTTTAACAGTATTGATTGGCGTGTCTATTTAGAAAACAAAAATGAAGAAGAGAATTTTGATGTACCGATGCGATTTATTCAGGTTCCAAGCAATAGCAATCCGTTAGGACGTGTGAAATTTATGTTTCCAAACCGATATTCGGTCTATATTCACGACACTTCGGAAAAACGCTTTTTTAAATATAGACAACGTGCTTTTTCACATGGCTGTATTCGTCTCTCAAAACCTGATGAACTACTACAGTGTATTGCCAAAGATGATGAAAATGTTGATTACAATGAGACACAAGAGATACTAAACGATATGGATAAAATAAAGATAGGACTAGAGACATCTATTCCGATTCATATGGTTTATTTGACCTCATGGGTCAATAAAAGTGGTGTAATACAGTTTCGAGATGATATTTATAGTTATGATACAATGCAGTATGAGTTATTAAACAGACTAGAAATGAGACCTAAATAATAGGAGTCCGTTATGTTTGATATTGATATGATAGTGATCTTTATCATTTTATCACTTCTTTTTTTAAGACAATTTGCTATCTATAAGCAGCCCTCTAAAATTAACTATGCGCCACTTCTCATTATAATTGGAATTTTAGGTACACTGCTACATCTTATGTTACATCCCCAAGGCGATCCTTTACTTCTTTTGCGTGAGTCGGTAATACCTATTTTTGTCAGTCTATTGATGTACTTGGTTTTAAATATCTTAAATCAGGCACAGCATAGTTCTAGTGTATTAAAACAAGAAAAGCTGCGTAGAGAGTTTGAAAAAGATGTAAAGGATGTCAAAGATGATGTAGTAGAGTTAAGCGAGATAATTCATACGTTAAATAGTGGTGAAGCAGACTCTTTTGATAGTGCTAGAACCGTTTTGGAAGAGGATATTGCAGCCTTACATGTAATACAAGAGAATCAAAAGCTTTTTATACAGAAGTTTGAAGAGATGATGCATCGTCAACATGATGGTATGAGAAATTTTGAAGAGTTTGCCAACATAAAGATGCCTGAACTTGACAATATTATTCATCGTCATATTGAGGTACTGCGTATTGCGGAACAAGACCACTTTAATAAAATTAAGAGTGCCCTTGAAATAAATAAAGAGCACAAAGATAATGTTGATACAAAGTTGAGTGAAATTAATCAATCCATTACTGCTTTAAAAGATTCAGATGAAGTGATTGCAAGCAGTATTGTCAAGCAGACGACATCTGGTTTAAATCGAGTTTTTAGTGAGTATGAAAACCATCTGAACCACTTACGATCTCAAAGTGAAACACTAGGAACGACGATGAGTGAGAATGAATCACTGCTTGAGAGTCTAAAAGAGCAGAGCCAAACGGTGATTGGGCAAATTGTATTAGTAGCAAAAAAAATGGATGATGTTTCTAGACAAGCGAAACAAATATCGGATTTGCATATTTCTGCTGAGCATGTTACCCAAGAACGTAAGCAGTTAGAAGCGGAATTTTTGAATATTAAAAATGAGATAACTGTTTTTAAAGAACAGTTAATTGACTCCAAAAGAGAAGCATCTAAAAGTAGAGATGAAGAGATACAAAAGCTTTCAGATATGCTGGGTGAAAAGGTTGATTCGGTTGTCAATAAACTTTATGATCAGTACCATGAAGTACAAAATGATATCTCCTCAACAGCACAGGAATTTGCATCACGTTCAAAGATACAAAAGACCTATCTTTTCGATAGCAAGGAGTCATGACTCTATTTTAGTAAAATTTTAGTACAATAAAAAATCTCTAATTATGCTGAAAGTTTCATTATGAAAAGTTATATAGTGTTTTTGTTTGTCTTTAGTATTGTTCATGCCGAACCGATAACACCGTTGCCTCAAAAAATAGCGGTTAATAGTGACAGAGCAGCATTAGGAAAATTATTGTTTTTTGATACGTTGCTCTCCGTTGATAACTCCGTTTCATGTGCAAGCTGTCATCATCTTGAAAATGGTGGGGATGATAACCTGAAGTTCTCTTTTGGGGTCAATGGAAGTGAGGGCGATATTAACTCACCAACTGTTTATAATGCGGTATTTAATTTTCGTCAGTTTTGGAATGGACGGGCTCGAAATCTGCAAGAACAGGTGGCAGGTCCTATAGAAAGTCCTATTGAGATGGGAAATAGTTTTGAAAATTTAATTTTGACACTGAATGAAACATCTTATAAAGAGCAGTTTGGTAAAATATATAGCGATGGAATTACTAAAAAAAATATTACCAATGCTATTGCTGAGTATGAAAAAACGCTTATTACACCAAACTCCTCATTTGATCAGTACCTACGTGGTGATGCCAATGCCATTACTCAAGAGGAAAAAGAGGGGTATGGCATCTTTAAGTCAAAGGGGTGTATTTCATGTCATCACGGCATGAATGTTGGAGGTAATCTTTACAATAAATTTGGTGTTATAAATGATATTGAGAGCAACAGAACCGGACGGCATGAGATTACAAAAAAGGAGGAAGATAAATATTACTTTAAAGTACCTTCATTGCGAAATGTAGCAAATACCGGACCTTATCTTCATGATGGACGATTTGAGAGTCTCAAAGATACGGTTGAGTTTATGGCACACTACCAATTAGGTCGTGTCATCTCTGAAGTAGAGGTTGATAAGATCGTAGCATTCTTGCATACTTTAACCGGTGATATTCCGGCTAGTGCTAAAAGATAGTTTGGCTGTGAAAAAAGTTTTTAGTATTTTTTATCGAAAAAAGATTGATGCTATAACAGCACTTTTGTTATTTTTTATATTTTTTCTGCTTCTTTTGTTTGGCTATCTTGTTAAAGTCTATAGCGACACTCAACGATACAGCACATACGATGACTCCATTATAGAGTTGAAGTTGATTGACAAGACATTTGATAACTTTTTACTTCAAAAATCTACGTTTATAAATTATGATGATATCAATAAAAATATTCTAAACTTTGAAGAGCAGATGGTATTTTTAGACTCCAAAGCATCTTATGAACTATTTGGTGTAAAGTATGCATCTCTTTTAGCAGAGATTCATAAAGAGTATCAAAATAAATATGACTATATTGAGCTTTTTAAATCTGAGAATGCATCATTTCTTAATTCAATGCATTACCTTTTTGATCTCAATAATGCTATAGAAGAGCAGCAGATATTAGATAAGAAAAGTATCGCTATTACCAATGAAACCTTACACTATTTGATGATGTTTTATATTAACAGCTATATTGATACCAAGAAGATGCAAAATAATTTTGACTTTTTACAACAAACACTTCAAAAAAACGACAATATTGAACTTAAGATGTTTGTACGTATCGCTTTACGAAACATTGAGGGTATTGGGCAACTCGTTAAAGTTGATGAAGCAGTTGCAACTCCCTATTTAGCAAATGCAATTAACAAGTTACATGATTTCGTAAATAGGAGTCATGAAAAAGACATTTTAATTGAAAAAGTGATTGCAGTGACTCAGTTTGTTATTGCAGTGATTATTCTATTTATTTTACTTGCGATGCATCGACGCTCATTAAGTATTAAAGATGAGCTTATCGGTTTTAAAACGGCAGTAGAAAATAGTGACAACTCTATTGTTATTACAGATGCCAAGAGTAATATTATTTATGTCAATGAGGTTTTTGAACGTGATGCCGGCTACTCTAAAGAGGAAGCTATTGGACAGAATCCTCGCATATTGAAATCAGGTGAGAACAGCGAGGCGTTTTACAACAAGATGCATGAAACACTTAAAAGAGGTGAGAAGTGGGAAGGTGAGTTTATCAATAAGCGTAAAGATGGCTCACTTTATTATGAAAAAGCATCGATTACACCTATTTTTGTCAACGGCGAACTTGTTAAATACTTGGCAATTAACCTCAATATTACAGACTATATTGAGCAGAAACGTGAAGTAGAATTTATGGCTTACCATGACGCATTGACTTCTCTGCCAAATCGAATCAATATTGAGGAGTATTTAGAACATCGCCTTATTGTAGCAAAACGGCAATCTTCGAGAGTTTCGATACTGTTTATTGATTTAGACCGTTTTAAAACTATTAACGATACATTAGGTCATGATGTAGGAGATGAACTGTTAATACAGAGTGCTAAACGTATGAGAGAAGCATTGCGAGAGTCTGATATGCTTGCTCGTATCGGTGGTGATGAATTTGTTATTATTGTAGAGGCACTAAATGAAGACTACTCTGCAGCACATGTTGCTAAGAAGATGCTTCAGCTCTTCACAGAACCGATAATAACAAGTAACCATCGCTTAAATATTACATTAAGCATTGGTATTGCAATATTTCCAGATGATGGGGTTGATTGTAAAACAATTTTCAAACATGCTGATGTTGCAATGTATAAAGCCAAAGAAAGTGGAAAAAATACCTATAGATATTACAAAAAACAGCTTTCTGTTGATGTACATAAGCGACTTGCTATGGAACAAGCCATGAAAGAAGCCCTGAGAGACAATGAGTTTTATGTGGTCTATCAGCCTAAATACACTATTGACGATAAAAGTGTTATAGGTCTCGAAGCATTAGTGCGTTGGGAGAGTCTGGAATTGGGCTTGATCTCTCCTGTGCAGTTTATTCCTGTTGCTGAAGATAGCGGTTATATTTTAGAGATAGGAAAATATGTTTTTAGACAAGCGTGTGAAGATTTCTTACATTTTAAACAGCACTGCTTAACATTGCATGTCGTTGCCATCAATATTTCAGCAATACAGCTTTATCAAGAGAACTTTGTTGATGAAATTACCGCGATTACTAAAGAAACAGGTATTGATCCTAGTTCTATAGTCTTAGAAATCACTGAGAGCCACATTATGAAAAATACCAAATATAGCATGAGTATTTTGAGTTTATTAAAAGAGTTGGGTTTTGCTATCTCGATTGATGATTTTGGAACCGGTCACTCATCAATGAGCTATTTGAAACAGTTTCCTATAGATGAACTCAAAATTGACAAATCATTTGTTGATGAACTTCCGCATGATCAAAATGATGTGGCCATTGCCAAAGCAATTATTGTTCTCTCTCAAAGTTTAGGTTATGTTAATGTGGCTGAGGGTATTGAGAATGAAGCACAAGAGAAGTTTTTAGCAGATAACGGCTGTCTCATTGGACAAGGGTACCATTTTTGTCGTCCTCAAAAAAAAGAGGATTTAATTATTTTTTTAGACGAGAGCTGTACATGAATAAGAGTTTAGATATTTATGCAAAAAGTGAGCATCTGCTTGGTATTGAAGAGTCTACAGAGATTTTACATTCAATCTTTGTAACACTTTTAGAAGATGAGAAAATTACCACGCTTTTAGATATTGGATGCGGTCGTGGCGGTTTAATGCAAAAAGTAAAAAGCATTGGTATTGAGGCCAAAGGGATTGACCTTTGTGCTGTTATGGTGGAGGATGCTATCTCTAAAGGTTTGGATGTTACATGTAAAAATATTTGTGATGTAAATGAACGTTTTGAGGCAGCTGTTGCAGTATTTGATGTGCTCAATTTTATTTCACCTGAAGAACTAAAAGTTTTTTTTGGATGTGTCGCTAATATTTTAGAAGAGGGCGGTATTTTTATTGCTGATGTCAATAGTGAGTACGGTTTTAGTGATGTTGCCCAAGGCACTATGAGTACTGAAGATGAGACAATGTTTTTAAATGTCGATGCTACCTATGAAAACAGTAAGCTTTTCACAGAGTTCACCCTTTTTGAAAAAGAGAGTGATAGGCGTTACAGTAAGTTTCAAGAGACTATTGTTCAGTATTATCACTCTCTTGAAAGCTTGAAAAACAATGGTGCCTTGAAGTTAGTAGAAGATCATCCCCTTTCACTTTATGATGTAGATGATAAGATGCTGCTTATATTTAAAAAAGAGAACTCATGATAGAAGATAAAATGCGCTGGAACGAGAAGTATAAAAACTTACCGATGCCAACTCATGTTAGTAAAATTTTAAAGAATCATTTCAGTGATGCCGTACGTGGTCGCGCTCTTGATATTGCATCGGGACAAGGACGTAATGCACGTTTTCTTTATGAACAAGGTTTTAGTGTTGATGCGGTCGATATTTCCGATACAGCACTCTCATATCTTGATGATATAGAAAATATTAATACCATCTGTGCTGACCTTGATAGCTATGAACTCAAAAGCAACTACGACCTTATTGTAAATGTCAACTATTTAGACAGACGACTCACACCTAAAATTAAAGCGGCTTTAAACAGTGGAGGCATTGTGATTTATGAGACCTTCGTAGAGGCACAAGGCGATGATTTTCATATGCCAAGCAATGAAGCGTATCTTTTACATGTAAATGAACTCTTAGAGATGTTTAGAGAGTTTGAGATTATCTGTTATGAAGAGAAAATTGATGAAAACCTTCGTGGTGAGAAAGTTAAAATTGCATCACTCGTAGGGAGAAAACCATGAAACAAAAAAATCGTTTTTTACCTACAACTCGGGAGGAGATGGATGCCTTAGGCTGGAAGCAGTGCGATGTCATCTTAGTTACCGGTGATGCCTATATTGACTCGCCTTACATGGGAGTCGCTGCTGTTGGACGAATGTTAGAGAGCTGGGGTTACAAAGTCGGTGTCATAGGACAGCCTGACACTCTTAGTGATGCGGATATTACACGTTTAGGCGAACCACGTCTGTATTGGGGCGTGAGTGGCGGCAGTGTTGATTCTATGGTCTCAAACTACACCGCAACCAAGAAGTTTAGAAACTCGGATGATTATACTCCCGGTGGAAAAAATACCAAACGACCTGATCGTGCAGTTCTGGTTTATTGCAATCTTATTCGTCGCTTTTACAAAAATACTGTGCCGCTCGTTCTTGGCGGTATTGAAGCGAGTCTGCGCCGCATTACCCACTATGATTACTGGTCAAATAAACTGCGAAAACCCATTATTTTTGATGCCAAAGCAGATATTCTCATCTATGGTATGGGTGAAATTGCCATTGAGCAGTTAACCAAAGCCCTTGATGAGGGACACGATTATAAAGATATTCGAGGGGTGAGTTACATCGCTAAAGAACCAATGCATGAGTATCATCAACTACCATCTCATGCAGAGTGTTTAAAAGACAAAGAGAAATATATTGATCTTTTTGACTGTTTTTATGACAATAATGATCCCATTTCAGCCAATGGGTTGTGTCAAGAGGTGGATGGACGTTTTTTAATTCAAAACCCACCGTGTGACTACCTAAATGAAGATGAGATGGATGCTATTGCAGCACTGCCATTTACACGTGAGCTACACCCATATTACGCTAAAGATGGAAAAGTAAAATGTTTAGAGACTATTAAGTTCTCTATTTCAACGCATCAAGGCTGTTGGGGAGAGTGT
>CAYZUN010000027.1:0-22257 GCA_964481625.1 uncultured Sulfurimonas sp. | reverse complement strand
TCGTAACTGATCATATCCGTCTTTAATGCGATGACGAACCGTAATGTTTAAATTATCCCGAAAAACACTTCCTTGCAATTTACATGTATTTCGTAACTGTAACAGACGTTCAATATCTTCACGAACATGCTTGGTCGCCGTTGCCGTAAATGCAGCAATAGGAATCGTTGCAAAATTCTCACGCATGTGTGAGAGTGCACGAAAATCAGCACGGAATTCATGACCCCATTCACTAATACAATGTGCTTCATCAATAACAAAATAATTTAACTGAATTTCGCAGAGAGTATGGCGCATTGCTTCTGTATTGAAACGTTCAGGGGAGAGGTAGAGAAACTCTATTTCACCTTGATACAGACGTGAGAAAATATCGCTGCACTCTTCACTGCTTTGCATTGATGAGAGCATCTCAGCACGCATACCCTGAACTTGCAAACTTTGAACTTGGTCATGCATAAGTGCTAACAGCGGAGAGATAACAACGGTGGTACCGCTCATTAAAAGCGTTGGCAATTGGTACGATAGCGACTTACCGCCACCGGTGGGTAAGATCATCAATAGATCTTGCCCACTTAAAATAGCATCAACCGCCTCCTCTTGCAGAGGTCGGAACACTTTATGTCCAAACTGGGATTGTAAAATGGTGTACTTATCTTTTGACATCAAACTTCTTGCATTAGACTTCTTGCATAATCCTAGCAAAATTTTGATTGTATTTCTACATGTATTACGTATTTAAAAGCATAAGATGCTAAAATAAGACCATAAATATATAAGGGAAAATCATGAATTTTCAAAATGAGACACTACCAGAGGGTGCCAAAAAAGTTGGTGCAACTCCAAATATGACGGAAGAGACCGTTGTTAAAGGGATTTTAAAAAACCATTTAGCACCCAAAGGAAAATATGGCCTTGTCGTTGTAGAAGAGGGCGCACTGCAGTTTGTTTGGGAAGATGACAAAAGTAATGTCTTAGATGCAGACGCCAATCACCCTATTATAATTCACCCTGAGCGGTTTCATCATGTCGTTATTACCGGGAAAGTAGTCTTTAGAGTCGAGTTTTATGAAGTCATAAAAGATGAAACAAGTGAACATAATAAAGGTGATAGACCGGGTGAAGTTTTTTGTGAATGTATGAACTAAATCATAAAGAGTCACTCTAGTTTTATTCTAGAGTGACTTCTCTTTTGCAATGAGCGCAACCACGCCATCATACATATCTTGCACGCACTGAACTTCGGTAACGCCTAATCGTCTTTTATTACTAATGTCATAGACACCGTCAACACTCTGGGAGTGTTCACCATGAATGCCACGAATCTGCAAATGATACTGCTCTGCAATGGCTTCAAATGCTTTCATATCGCTACTTAGTTTTGGCAATTTAATGTGAACACTGGCACGCATCGCTGTTCCAAGATTTGTCGGGCAGCTTGTAATGTAACCAAGATGGTCGGTATATGAAAATTTAACCTCTTTGCCAATCTCACTAATGGCTGTCATAAGACGGGTAAAAACCTCTTTAATATCGCCACCCATCTGCATGGAAATAATACGCAGTTGGTCTTCTTCATTAATCCATACCAAAAATGTCTTCTCATTATTATGATAAATTCCGCGACCCTCCGGCCAATCACGGTTTAGTCCAGCCGCTTCTAAGAAACGGTCTCCTGCTTTAAATAAAAAGTGATCGGCAATCAATTGTGCACTATCTGCTTTACTCATTCCATCAAGAGGGTAGTAAGTACCGGAGAGTTTTCCGCTTAAGCTGTTAAGCACTCCGGAGACCTGTTTTTCAATTGCATTACGCTGCTCTTTTGAAATAGCAGGCCCTAAAGGTAAATCAGCAACATTTCGCCCAACTCGAATACGTGTTGAGACAATGAATTCCCCATCAACATCAGGATTAGGCGCATTTAAATCATCAGGATTGAGATTACTTTTATGTTTGTCATTTTTACAAAAGCCGTGATACTCCTCAATAATTGGATCGAACAGAGGGGCAAACAGCTCATACGACTCTTCATCTCCGGCGTAAACACCAATGCCGCTGTCAAGGTTAAGTACACCTGAATTAATTGCCTGTTGCAATGTAAAACCATTGCTGGTTTTTTTGTCTTTAAGCGCCTCAAAAACCTCTTTAGTTAGATGCTTACTAAGTTGTGATGTACACTCTTTTGAGAAGATTGGGAATTCATTAGTCATACTCATCTCTTTTAATCTCTATTTATGACATCCTATCAGAATTTTGATTGTACTTCATATATATATCAAATAAAATTGGAATAATCACTAAAGAAAGTACCGCTGAACTCACCACACCGCCAATCATTGGCGCGGCAATTCTCTGCATTACTTCACTTCCGACACCATCAGCATACATAATGGGTAAAAGACCTGCAAGTATTGCAAATACCGTCATGAGTTTTGGTCGTACACGTTGTACGGCTCCTACATAAATAGCATCATTAAGATGGGTTAGATTAAATGCCTCGCCATGTTTTTGTTTGGATTCAGCGACACTCTCTTGCAGATAAACAATCATAACAATTGCCGTTTCAGCTGCGACTCCAAGCAGTGCCAAAAACCCTACAATAACGGCAATGCTCATACTGAAATTAAGTATGTCAATGTAAAGCAATCCACCTAAAAGTGCAAATGGCAGAGTAAAAAAAACAATTAAAGTCGGTACCAACTGCTTTAAGGCAAAGTAGATGAGAACTAAAATGAGCATCAACACGGCTGGAATAATCCAGACAATTTTCTGCATTGCAGATTCCAAATACTCTGACTGCCCTGCCCATTCAATGTAGTATCCTGATGGCAACTTCACATCTTTTAAAAGCTCTTTGGCTTTTGCTTTAAAGAGTGTTGCGCTCACTCCTGATTTTGGAGTGATATAAATAAACGTTACCGGCATTCCCATTTCACTTTTAATGACCGAAGCACTTTCACGATATGTCACCGTTGCAAAGGTATCTAATGGCACAAACCCTAGTTTTGTTTTAATTTGAATGTTAGCAATATCTTCTAAAGTACGACGTTCCTCTTCTTCTAAACGCAAGGTAATGGCATAGCGTTCAAGCCCTTGATACATCGTGCCTACTTTCATGCCTCCAATGGCACTAGAAGTATATTCTAACAAGGTATCTTTTTTGAGGTCATAGCGATTTAATGCCTCTTCATCAATGTCAATATCAATGTAATACCCTGCACTGGCTTGATCGGCAAAAATCGATTGGCTTAACTCAAAACCTCTTAATTTTGCTTCTATTTCCTGAGCCGTCTCTTGCATCACTTTGGCGTCACTTCCATAAAGTTTAATACCCAAAGGCGTACGAATACCGCTTAAAAGCATATCAATACGCCCCCTGATTGGGTACGTCCATGAGTTGATAAGTCCTGGAATTTGCAGAGCTTCTTCCATCTCATCCATTAATTTTTTATAGGTCATTCCCTCGCGCCACTCTGATTCTGGTTTTAAGGTAATGATGGTCTCAATCATGCCAAGCGGTGCAGGGTCGGTTGCTGTTGTTGCGCGTCCACCTTTGCCAAAGACACGCTCTACTTCAGGAAATGATTTTAAGATTTTATCCGTTTTTTGAGTAAGTATTTTACTCTGATCAACACTAATTCCGTAAGGGGTAACAGGCATGTACATAAAACTCTGCTCATTAAGCATTGGCATAAATTCCCAATTGAGATTTTTGTAGAGCGGGTAAATGTACACTAAAGATACCGCTACTAAAACTAAAATCAGATATTTAAATTTGAGTCCATAAACAATAACGGGGTGGTAGAGCCAAATAAAAAAACGGCTGAGTGGATTTTTATGCTCAGAAATAATTTTACCTCTTACAAAATAGACCATCAACACGGGAACCAAAGTAATAGAAAGCAGTGCTCCTGCCGCCATTGCAAAAGTTTTAGTGTAAGCTAGGGGAGTAAAAAGCTGTCCCTCTTGCCCTGAAAGGGCAAAGATTGGCAAAAATGAAACAACCACCAATGAAAGCGCAAAGAAAATAGGACGACCGACACGCTGTGAGCTTTTTAAAATGGCCTCAATACGTTCCTTATTGCTCATCTCGGGTCGTATATTTTTATGGGCATTTTCAATCATAATAATGGATGCATCCACCATGGCACCAATGGCAATGGCAATGCCTCCTAAGCTCATAATGTTAGAGCCCACTCCAAAAAATTTCATCAATAAAAAAGTAAATCCAATGGTTAAAGGAAGCACAATCAGAACAATCAGTGCCGAACGCAGATGCAGTAAAAAAAGACCAATAATGACAACTACAATGATGCTCTCTTCAATCAGTGTTGTCTTTAGCGTTGTGACCGCTTTTTCAATTAAAGAGGAGCGGTCATAGGTGGTAACCACTTCAACATCATCAATTTTAAGTTCTGCTATTTTTTCTTTGATTCGCCCAATACTGCGATAGACATCTTCACCATAACGCAGCATCACAATACCGCCAACCACTTCTCCCTCACCGTCTAAGTCAGCCATACCGCGACGATTTTGGGGAGTCAGTTCCACTCTGGCAATATCGCCAATAGTAAGAGGGATTCCATTAAGCGTTTTAAGACTCAAGTGGCGAATATCATCTAAATTATTCAAATATCCTTTGGCTTGAACCATCCACTCATAGCCGTTTTGAATAACAATGCGACCGCCTGTGTCATTGTTATTCTCTTTTAAAACTTTGGCAATATCTTTGATACTCAGGTCATACTGTACCAAAGCATCATTATTCACTGTCACCTGATAGGTCGGAATAAACCCACCAATTGAAGCCACCTCACTCACCCCCTCAACCCCTAAAAGCGCATACTTATAGTAGTAGTCTTGAAGTGAACGGAGTTCGGCTAAGTTTTTAGTTTTGGAGACCAGTGCGTATTCATAGACCCAACCCACACCTGAGGCATCAGGTCCAAGTGCTACTTCCATGTTTGTTGGCAGTTGCGATTCAATGGCAGAGAGCTGTTCAAGCACTCGGGTTCGCGCCCAATAAAGGTCGGTTCCCTCTTTAAAAATAATGTAAATCAGCGCATTTCCGTAGGTTGAGAACCCTCGAACGGTCTCAATGCCTGCAATGGCTAAAAACTGTGACACCAGTAGATAGGTTCCCTGATCTTCAATAATCTCAGGACTCTGCCCTGCCCAGTTCACTTGTACAATAACCTGTGGTGGCGAGAGGTCTGGAAGGGCATCGAGTGGTGTATTTTTTACCGACCAATACGAGCCTAAAACCAAAAAAAGTGTCGCCATTAAAATAAGAAAACGATTTTTGATGCTAAATGCAATTATGTTTTCAATCACCACTTATCCTTTAGTAAAGTCCATTAATCTGAGCATCAGAGTCCATCATGAACAGAGCATTATTAACAACCTCATCACCTTCTTGTAAACCCTCTAAAATAGTGTAATTTTCTCGGGTTAACTTTTTTACATGTATTTGTATTGGCTCGTATTCTCCTTCATATTCGCCCGTAACAAAAGCATAGAACATGCCATTTTTGCGAATAACTGCGGTAACTGGAAGTGTTAAATAACTCTGTTGTTGTGATGAAGCAAAAATAGTTGTATACATTCCTACATGTAATTGATGGTCACGATTTTTTACATGGTAACGCAATGTGGCTGTAGCCTCTTTCACATCAATACGTGGATATAAAATTCCTTTTGTCGCATTAAATTCACCAAGAATTCCTTTTACATGTATTTTAAATGTTTGAAGTTCTTCTAAATTTAAAAGCTCTTTTTGGTGCAGTTTGGCTTCTACCCACACCTCATCTAAATTTACAATGCTAAAAAGTTTTGTTTTATTGCTAAAGCTGCTTCCAAGGTTAATATTTTTCTCAAACAGATAACCCGAACTTGGTGCATAAATATGAGTTAAACGAGATGCCCTAGAACCTACATGTAATTTCTTAATCTCAAAATGAGAGACATTAAGAAGTGTCAATTTTGCTTTAGCACTTTTAACCATAGCTTTATTGGCACGTTTCTTATCAAATTTCAATGCGTTAATGTAGTCTTCTTTTGCAGTGTAAACCTCAGGAGAATAGACTGTTGCCAGCAACTCTCCTTTTTTAACTTTTTTGTACAAGGTGTTGGCTGAGAGACGTTCAACATAACCACCAAAGCGTGGTACAACATCGTAAATTCGTGATTCATCTGCTACTACATAGCCATAATTTTTTTGTGTTTTGGCGGTAGTGATGCGTTTTACTTTTACCGTCTGTACATTAAAAAGTTGCTCCACTGTTACCTCACGAGAAAGAAGCAGTAGCGGCAATAATAGAACTAAATATTTCATTGTTGCTCTCCTATAAGTGCTGCAATACTCGCCTTAGCACTATAATACGCACTAATGGCACCAATGCGTTGCTCCTCTAAAAATAGTTTTTTCTCAATTAAAGTTAAATACTGCGAGAGGTTAGCACCACTTTTAATGGACGCCTCACTGAGTTCAAACATATGTTCAAGCTGGGGCAGACTCTCTTTGGTAATAATGCTATGCGTCGTAAAAGCATCTTGAAGTTGTGCATAAATACCGTGTAAATCACTCTGTATCTTTGCCAAGTAATCCGCTTTTTCAAATGACGTTGCTAAAGCCTCTTTTCGAGACGCTTCAGTAGTGCTGGTCTCTCTGCCGTAAATAGGAAGTGAGGCTCCAAAACTGATATTGACATAATTTTCGTAAGCTTCTCGGTAGTAGTAACCCACTTTTACAAAAGGGTCAATATTGCTAGAGAGTTCATTTACATGTATATTTTTTTTAGCAACATTGAGCTTGGCTGATTTTATTTTATAGCCACGGTTTTGCTCTAAATTTTTTTCATACTCACTCAGTGCTATTGGTCTGTTTACATGTAATTTTTCCATCTCTACACTCGTAACTTCTGAAGAAGCAAGATAACTCAACTGTGCATAAAATCCTTTTCGCATACTTTGCAATCTGCTTTTTTTACTCTTGTATTGCGTTATGCTAAGCTCTGCTGACATCATCTGCATATGGCTCGTGTCATTAGTAGTACTGTAGGTATTATGCAGTTCAATACTCTGCTCTAAAGTCTTAATGACCTCATCATTAATTTTTAGCTGTTCATCGGTTTTGTAAATGGCATAGGCAGTTAGTTTAATGTATTCTACAAGCTTCACCTGGGCATCATTCAAGGTGTAATTCAACACATTTTTACGTGCTTCTAGCTGTGCTTGTGCCGCATCACGTTTTCCAAAATAGGGAATTTTCTGTTTAAAGCTAATTGAGGTTGTCTGCATCGGTTCCAATGAACGCTCAAACGAGTCGTTTAACTGAATGTCACTAATGCCAAAAGAGAGTTCGGGGTTGGCAAAGGTTTGCGAGACTGTTATGGCATCATCTACCGCACTCAATCGATTCTCAATACTTTTAAGTGATGCATGTTGCTCTAAAGTAAGTTCAATAATACTCTGTAGACTTTGTGCTTGTGCAACACTCATAAGCAATATACATGTAAAAATACCGCGTAACATAACAGCCTCTTTCGCTTACAAGTTTACAGAAGTTTTAATGCGTACTTTTTTACCCTCTTTTGGTGTCACAAAAATATGAATTTGCCATGTTCCACCCATTGAAAAATTCAGCTCAGCCTCATAAGTTCCATTACCAATATTTTTTGCATCTACCTTACTTTCCATGTAAGGCATCCCCGGCATTGCAGGCATAAATGCTTTCACTACGACCGCAGCATCATTAAGTGCTTGACCTTTTTTACTAAATTGAAAGTTGATGTTATTGTTCCCAACCACCAAAGGTTTCTCTGAACTCATGTGAACCTGAGTTGTTTTAGACTTAGCATCTTTTTCAAATGCCGCCGCGTGCAGTGAAGAGAGTGTTAGTAAAACACTAAATAGTAATCCTAAAAGTTTCATTGATGAACTCCTGTTTTTTTAAGTTATGGGAGTATTGTAGTGATGAAGTGTGCAGGGTTTGTGCAGAGAGAAAATTTTGTTCTATCGGAATAGTTGAGAGTGTGTACCAATTCTTAGTAGTTCCAAAGTATTGTTTTCAAGCCTATAGATAACAAGTAAATCTCCACTGATATGGAACTCCCTTGTATCTTTATATTCACCCTTTAATGCATGGTCTAAAGCTTCATTCGGAAGTTCATTATCATTTAACAATAACGATATATATAGAAATAACTTAGCAGTATTTGTAGAATTTAACTTTGCCTTTTTAAGTTCTTTTGTAAAAACCTTATGGATAGCAATGTCAAACACTAAGTTCCTTCAATTCATCAAGGGTGACTTTTGTCATATTCTTGCCATCTCTTGCTTCTTTTATAGCTTTTATTGTTTCATCATTTGGTATTTTTATTTGAAATGGGATACCTTTTTCTAAAACAGACTGAGATAAGAACATATTAAAAGCATCACTCAAACCTATGCCGTAAGTTTTAAATATTTCCTGTGCTTTTGCTTTCATTTCAGCATCAAGATAAACATTTGTTCTAACTTTAGCAGTCATAAAATCTCCTTTGTAAGTTTATTATAACACACAATGTGTGTCTTGGTCAATTCTGTAGATTTTTTCTTACTCCTAAGCTCCAATTTGGAAGTGTACAATTTGTACATAAGAAATTTACATGTAGTTTGAGTTGTAGTAGGTGTTCTCATCGGGGACAATGGAGACAAGGAAATGGACTTATTTACATGTATATTTTTACACGCCATATTTCAAAGTACATCTATAATTTATATTTATCATCTCGTATTTTTTTTCTTTGTATAAAAATAATGAAGTCTATAATGCACAAAAGTACAAAACAGCTATAGGAGTTTAGTAAAATCTACTCATCTTCAGTAAATCTAGAATGCAAAAGATCATAAACTTTACTATTCTCTCTTTTTCCTACAGCCAAAACTAAAATGACAATCTGTTCATCTCTAACTTCATAAGCAAGTCTATAACCAGCATTTTTTAGCTTTATTTTATAGACATTTTCAAAGCCACTTAGCTTGTCTTTTGGAACTCGTGGGTTTTCACATCTCTGTTTTAGCTTCTTTTTAAACTGCTCTTTTAAAGTAGAATTTAACTTACCCCACTCTTTGAGTGCTTGGGGTTTAAACTCTAAACTATAAGTCATCTAAAGAGACTTTTATTGGTACTTCGTTGTCGTTTAACCTATCTTTCACTTCATTTGAGAGCATATAGTCATCTAACATATCCATTAGTTTTTCATAGGTATGTGATGGTACTAAGTAGGCACTAGGTACATTATGATTTAAAATTGCTATGGCTTCATCGCCTGCATTTTTAAGTAATTCTGTTGGAGATTTCTTTAATTCGGTAATACTTGCTGTATATGGCGATAAAATAGAGTGCATATTTAATACCTTTTTTAATATTTAATTTAATACTTATATTGTAGCCAATAAACATAAATTACATGTAAACTTGAAACTTAGTCTTGACATTATTATCATATACCGATAATATTACTATATGATAAAATCATTTAAGTGTAAAGAGACTGAAAAAGTCTTTTGGAATAAACCTTGTAAAAAGTTTCCGCCAAATCTATTGGTTCGTGCAAAAATTAAGCTTGATATGCTTGAAGTTGCACACTCAAAAGAAGATTTACGTGTACCGCCTGCAAATCATCTTGAAGAGCTTAAAGGTAATCTCAAAGGCTTTATGAGTATTAGAATTAATAAGCAGTTTAGAGTTGTTTTCAAAGTTGACGGTAGTGATGCTTATAATGTTCACATAGATGATTACCATTAGGAGAATATATTATGAAAGAAGTTAGACCATCGACACATCCAGGTGTAATTTTAAAACTTGAATTTGCTGAGCCTTTGGAGTTAACACAGGCAAAAATTTCAAAAGATCTAAATGTGGGCATTAAGACATTAAGTGAGTTGTACAATCAAAAGAGAGGAATCTCGGCAGTTATGGCTCTCAAACTATCTGAATACTTTGGAACAACACCACAGTTTTGGATGTCACTGCAAGATAATTATGATCTTTTTCAAGCTTATGTAAAAGAAAAAGAGGCACTCAGTCAGGTTAAAAGGCTTGAGGTAGCATAACGAGGAACATACTCATGAAACACGATTTTATAGTCGTAATGACAACGTGTCCGAACAGTGAAGAGGCTAAAAGAGTTTCAAGTGCCCTGATGGAAGCTAGGTTGGCGGCATGTATCCAATCGAGTCAGATAGAGAGTACCTATCGCTGGCAAGGGGGGATTGAAACAGAGAACGAAGTACGACTCCTTCTAAAAAGTAGAGCCGACCTTTTCGATAAAATTGTCTCAGTTATAAAAAGCGAATCGAGTTACGACAATCCGGAGATAATCTCAATTCCCATTCTTCAGGGAACTTCTGAATATCTGGATTGGATTGTTGAAGAGACGACATAATTTTAGCCTCATTCCTCAATAGCACACGTAAGACTAAGCCTTAGTAATCACAAAGAGATGCAGGTACTCAAAATACTTAATTAATTGGAGATTTTTATCCAGATAGTTTAAATTAAATATTGAATATGGGCAAATCCAAAAAGCACCTGAATTGGGTAAGTCACTTGGCAATAAAAATGGTATAAATTTAAAGGTGAATTACCTAAAACTTACACTCCTCGTAAATCTTCCACCTTTAGACCTCAAAAGCACTTCTTCGTTCCTCACAGCACATGTAAAATACTCTTTGGATATAAAAGAAAAAAACTATATACTATCCACAACTAATCATAATATTGTTTATAAGTTTTCTTTAATATTCTTAATGTGATAATGGCTACTCTAACAAAAGAGGATGGCAATTAAATTGTTTAAGAAATTGGTACTTTTCCTTAGTATGATTGTTGTGGTAATGACTATAAATACTCATTTTCACTTTCATATTGAGCACCATGAAGATCATCAGCATGTACATATTAATATCCATAAAATATCTGGTGAGCACTCAATCTTTCATGATGTGGAAATCATAGATTGTCAAAAAAGCATCTGTATTGTTAGCGGTATTCTCCTATTTTTAGTTCTCTTAAAAAAGAGTGCTCTTTTCTTTTTTATAACACTTCATGCCAAAACAGCGCAGTTAGTATCTAAAATTACTTCCTACCGGCACATTTTTATTGATTCGCATTCTGTTTTATTGCGATCCATTCTCCTCCACGCACCTCCACGTTAATCTTTCTATGCTTATTTGTTTCAACTGTCTCTAAAAAGCCTATATGGTCTTAGTATTACACACTAGATCTGTCATTACAAGCTAATTTTATTTAGAGACATAATTTATATTATTAAATTATTTATAAGGAAGATTGTTTATGAAACCTATTGTTCTGTCATTAGTGATGATTATTAATATCTATGCGGCTCAAAATAGTAGTCCGTATAGCTGGAATACTTTTATGCAAAAGGCATTAGATGCATCATTTTCTCTTAAACACGATAATGCACAAATTGCATTTGAAAAAGGAAAAATTTCCCAATCAACACTCTGGGAAAATCCCGATTTTGAAATAGAATTTGACGATAGACTAGAAGATTCTATGACCTATACCTATTTGGAAGTGAGTCAAAAGCTACCTGCATGGGGTGCAAATGTGTACAAAAAAAGAGGAGCGCAAGCAGAGTTAGAGAGTGCGAAGTATGCTAAAGGTATGACGGCACTTCAAGTGCAGTACCATGCCGCTTCTCTCTTTTTTAAAATAAATTTTATTACAACACAACTTGATATTTTAGACCAACAGCTTGAGCAGATTCACTATTTACGAAAAATAACAACTGCTCGCGAAGATGTAGGAGAAATTTCTGGCTTAGAACGCTCTCGTATTGACATCATGAAACAACAGATTGCTATGAAAAAACAGAGCTTAAAAAACAGCTATCTTGAAGCGCAACTCGAAGCACAATCACTGCTTAACATCGAGGGTGATATTTCACTTTTAGGAACGCTTGTAAAACCTAATAAAATTAAAGTAGATATGCTGGTTACTTCTCTTGAGCAGAGTCCAAAATATCGTCTCTACAGTTCTAAAGTCAGTGTAGCTAAGAATGAGCTTTCTCTAGTAAAAACTCAACGCTATGCATTGCCGGAACTTCATCTCTATCAGGAACGAGAAAGTGATGTCAATAACCAAACTCAAAGTACTTATGGCTTTGGCATTCGTCTCTCCATACCATTATGGGACCGTCAAGATTCTCAAATCGAGATAAAAAAGGCAGTAATTCAAAAAAACAACATCAAAGCCCAAGAAGTCCTCTATACACTTCAAAGAGATGTTCGTACCTACTACAGGCTGTATCAAAATAGCTTACAACAATTTCAAGAGTACAAAATAGCTCTACTTGAGCCTTCAAAAGAGTTTTATGAAGTCACTGCATACTCATTTGAACTAGGCGAGAAGAGCTTGCTTGAACTTTTAGATGCTCAAACACTCTATTTTCAGAGTCAACTTGAGTACCAAGCCTTGATATCACAATCAAACTTCTATTGGCTGCGCTTATCTGACGCTGCTTCAATTAATCTGTTAAAGGATAATTTATGAATAAATTATATGGCCTCTCTTTTATAACGCTTCTATTTTTTAGCGGTTGTTATGAAGTGCCTAAAAAAATCGTACATGTAGAAGAAAAAATGGCGCCGGAACCTATCGCCATTACCGACTACAGTGAACTAACAGAGCTTTTTGTAGAGTTTGATCCTTTTGTCATCAATCAGCCCTCTACTTTTTTAGCACACTTTACCTATATGGATACATTTAAACCGTTCAAAAAAGGTCGTGTAGAAGCATGTTTAACCTTTCATAATCAAAAAAAAGAGTGTTTTAGTGTTGATGCTCCCGCATCTGTTGGTATTTTTAAACCCGTTGCCATACCAACGCAAACCGGAGGTGCTAAGTTAAGTATCACCATTGCGCTAAATGACATAAAAGTAACCCATCAGCTAGGAGAATTCAAGGTTTATGCTTCTGCAAATCAGATACATGCTGCACATGAAGATGAACACGATCATGCACATGAAGATGAACACGATCATGCACATGGAGACGAACACGATCATGCACATGGAGACGAACACGATCATGCACATGAAAATGAAGATGAACACGCACATGGAGATGAGGAAGGCATCAGCTACTTAAAAGAGCAGCAGTGGCAAGTCGAGTTTGCAACGCAGGTAGTAAAAAAACGTCTTTTACGAGAGTCAGTATCAACATTTACTAAAATAGAGATTCCCAGCAATGAAGAATACCTTTTAAGCGCACCGGTATCAGGTATCATTACTCCAAACAGTGATATTCAAGTTGGTATGGAAGTAAAAGCAAACCAGACTATAGCTCATATTACACCTCTGCTTGGACACAAAGAAGATATCTCAACCCTAAAATTTGAACTCAAAAAAGCACAAGCCAACCTTAATTTAAAGAAAAATGAAAATCTCCGTCTGCAGAAGCTTAAAGCAAAAAATGCGGTATCTCAAAAACGCCTTATCGCGGCAGAACAAGATTATGAGATGGCTAAAGCACAACTTTTTAATGTTAAGCAGCGATTACAACAGTTTGACACAAGCAGTAGCAATAAACTAGGTATCTCTTTAAAAAGTCCTATAAAAGGTACCATAGCAAAACAGTTAGCACTACCGGGGTCTTTCGTTAATGAGGGTGATCCAATTGCACATATTATCAACCTTGAAAAACTCTGGCTTAATGTCAATATTGCGCAAAGTGATACCTATAAAATAGATGCGCCTTTAGGCGTAGAAATACTTTCTAACGGTAACCCGCTTGACTTTACTGTAGGGAAAAATGCAAAGTTTCTCTATTTTAGCGACACCATTGACCCCAAAACACGTTGCGCTTCATTAATATTTGAAATTAACGATGCTCCTTCATATCTCAAAGCCGGTGCACGCTTCGCGGTAAAAGCCTATACGGGTAAAACGGTGGATGCATTAGCAATTCCTAAAAGTTCTATTGTTAATGATAACGGACAGCATGTTGTCTATGTTCAAATAGACGGAGAACATTTTGAACGTCGAAATGTACAAACGGGTCTCAGTGATACAGGCTATATTGAAGTGCACTCAGGTGTAAGCGAAGGAGAACGTATAGTCTCCAAAGGAGCCTACCAGGTTCTTTTATCGGCGCTAACACCCGCAGAGGCAGGGCATGGCCATGCGCATTAAGGATTAGATATGTTAGAAAAAATAATTTATTGGTCTTTACAACAACGCTTGATTGTCGTACTACTGAGTATCTCGGTAATTATTTTTGGAATCTTGGAACTTAAAAAGTCTGAAGTTGATATTTTTCCAGATTTAACAGCTCCTACCGTGACGGTTCTTACCGATGCTGAGGGAATGACGCCCATAGAAATTGAAAGGTTGATTACGCTACCTGTTGAAAACTCACTCAATGGACTCTCTGGATTAAAGCGCATCCGTTCAAATTCGCAAAGTGGTATTTCTGTTATCTATGCAGAGTTTGAAGCCAAAACAGATATCTATCGTGCACGACAGTTAGTTGCTGAAAAACTTCAGCTTGTTCAAAGTAGTTTACCTCAAAATATCTACTCTCCTGTTCTTGCACCTGTCTCCTCTATTATGGGCGAAATTATGTTTATTGCACTGCATTCAGATGTGCACTCAGGAATTGAACTCAAAACTGTAGCAGACTGGGAAGTGCGTCAACGCCTTCTTTCTATCTCCGGTATTGCTGACATTATCCCTATTGGTGGCGATACAAAACAGTATCAAATACTCATTAAGCCTGAAAAACTCATCTCATATAATTTAAGTGTTGATGAGATTATAGCCGCCATTAGAGTCTCAAACCAAAATACCTCAGCAGGTTTTTATACTCAAAATTCACAAGAGTATATGATTAGAGGCATAGGCAGATTGCAAGATATTAAAGATATTGCCGACACTCTCATCACTACCAAACAAAGCAATCCTATCACAATTGGTGATATCGCCGAAGTTCGTATAGGTGCTGCGGTTAAACGCGGAACAGGTTCGTATAACGGCAACGAAGCTGTTATTTTGGCAATTCAAAAACAGCCAGATGTCAATACCATCGAACTGACTCAAAAAATAGAAAAGAGTATTGATAAGATTGCTCTAGCACTTCCTGAGGGAATGAAGATAGAAAAAAATCTCTTTAAACAAGCTTCATTTATTAACACAGCAATCAGTAACCTCTCCAACGCCCTACGCGATGGTGCCATTTTAGTTATTGTCATTGTATTGCTGTTTTTGTTAAGTATCAGAGCAACTTTAATTACACTTGTCGCCATCCCATTGTCACTTTTTTCGACCATATTTCTACTTAATGCCCTAGATATCACCATTAATACCATGACGCTTGGAGGTATGGTAATCGCGCTTGGGGTATTAGTAGATGATGCCATTATTGTTGTTGAAAATATCATCAGACGGCTACAACAAAATAGCGAGAAAGAGGAGTCACAGAGGCTTAGTCGCTTAGAGGTAATCTCAAGTGCTACTTTTGAGATTCAAAGCTCTATTGTTTTTGCTACTTTAATTATTTTACTTGTGTTTTTACCGCTCTTTTTCCTTGAGGGTATAGAGGGAAGGCTCTTGGCACCTTTAGCAATGGCTTATATTAGCGCACTCATTGCTTCACTACTTGTAGCTATTATTATCACCCCGGCATTGTGTTATTACTTCTTAAAACTAAAGTCAAAAAGTATCCATCAAAATTCACGTTTTTTACTGCTGTTAACAAATGGATATGAAAAAACACTTCATGTAAGTATCTATCATTGGAAAATACTTATTGTAAGTTTTGGTACACTGTTTTTAGTTTCAATTTTCTTTTTCTTTAGTGCCGGAAAGACATTTCTTCCAGAATTTAACGAGGGAAGCTTAACGATCTCAGTTGTTGCTTTACCCGGAACCGCTTTAGAAAAATCAGATGAACTTGGAGCTCGTGTTGAGAGCGTTTTGCTTGGTTTTGAAGAGGTTGTCTCAATCGCAAGAAGAACAGGACGTGGTGAATTAGACTCACATACTATAGGCGTACATGCCTCAGAGATGGAAGTGGAACTTAAGATGAAAAATCGCTCAAAAGAGGAATTCCTTAAAGCTCTAAGAGAAGAATTTTCCACCGTTTCAGGAGTTAATATTTCCATTGGTCAACCTATTTCACACCGTATAGACCATATGCTCTCGGGTTCCAAAGCAGCCATTGCTATTAAGGTATTTGGTGAAGATATATATGAGCAGCGTTTTATCGCTCAAAAAATTAAAAATATCGTCGAAGATGTTGAGGGAACCGTTGATGTAATGATAGAAAATCTATCGGATCTTCCACAACTAGTTATTGAGTTCAATCGTCCTATTATGGCTTCGTATGGTGTTAGCATTGAAGAGCTAAGCACCATCATTCAAACGGCATTTTATGGCATAAAGGTAACAAAAGTTATTCAAAAAAATAGAGTCTTTGATGTTGTTATAAAGTACAAACAAAACGAAAAGATTGACCTTGAAGCAATCAAATCAACCTTGGTTAAAACATCTTTGGGAGCTCAGGTTCCACTGCATGCACTTGTTACTATCGCCGAAGCTCGGATGCCCTATTTAATTAGCAGAGAAGGGATGGAACGCAAAACCGTCTTGACCTCAAATATTGCCAACAGGGATCTTGTCGGGGTAATAGAAGATATCAAAGCAAATGTAGCAAAGGGTGTAACCTTACCAAAAGGATACCGTATTGAGTACGGGGGACAGTTTGAAAGTGCACAGGCATCATCAAACATACTGATGACCCTTGGTGCAGTAGTTATTTTTGGCATATTTTTACTTCTATACATGGCATTTGCTTCTGTTAAAGATGCTTTATTGATCTTGGTAAATCTACCGTTTGCACTTATTGGGGGTGTTGTTGGTCTCTATGCTTCAGGCGGTGTTGTCTCCATCGCTACACTTATCGGTCTCATTACTCTTTTTGGTATTGCAACCCGCAATGGCGTCATGATGATTTCACATATTCATAATCTAATACAACATGAAGGAGTTGACAACTTTGAAAAGGCAGTAAAACAAGGAGCTAAAGAGCGTTTAATACCGATTTTAATGACAGCACTCGCTACAGGACTCGCAATGGTACCTTTGGCACTGGGTGTCGGCGAAGCAGGAAGCGAGATTCAAGCCCCAATGGCTATGGTTATTCTCTTTGGGCTTTTAAGCTCTACACTGCTCAATATGATAATATTACCGGCACTCTATTTACGTTTTGGATCGTTACGGTCTAACTAATTTTTAGTTTTTAATGCATCGGAGAGTGAAAGCTCTCCTTTTTTAGTGGTGCGAATAATTGGGTAGAAACTGCCGGTATCAATAGAGACATCAACTTCATAACTCATTGATTTTCCTTGTTGTTTCATCATATCTCTAAGCAGTCCAAAACTTCCAAACAGATCGGCAGAACCCGAAACCGTAACATTACCCTCACTGTAAGCTTCAATTGTTGGAAGATTTTTTGCCACTCCAGTAAGAACACGATTGCCTTGCAACTCTACGGTGTAAACAATACCCTCAATATTTAAAGCACTCCTACCCGTATTAACAACACGCAGATTAATCTCAAAACGTGGCGCAATCGAATTTGATGGCACGACTTTAAAACTGTTAATGCTCACCGTCGGCTCAGGAACATTAGGCTGTAGACCTGCACACCCTAAGAAAAAATATAGCGGTATAAGGACAAGAATAATATATTGTTTCATTTGATTTGCTCTATTTATTTTTCTTTCGTGATGCTTTTGCCAGTTTTGCTCTTTTTTTAGTTTTAGCCTTAGCTAAACTTAGGTTTACTGCTTTTCTTGCATTGACGACCTGTTCATCACTATCTGTATTTTTTGACTGAAACTCACCTTGAATAGCCTTTTTTTGTTGTCCAGCTAAGTCAGCTAATTTAAAACCATTTCCCGAATCTACGCTTGATGTATTGTCTCTACCCATAATTGACCCTATATTTTAATTTTGAAATTATAGTAAATATCTCATAAGAACGCCATAAAATTTCAGCTTTATTAACAGAGTGCTATAATATGATTTAAAAAGGCTACGTATGACACACTGTGAAGAACTCCACAAACTGCTTACTCAAACGGTTATTCCTGAAATTGAGCACGTTATTATCCAGATGGATACCTATGCGGCAAGCAATGAAATAACGCCTGACATGGCTGAAGAACAGACCAATATTAAAGCAATACACGATAACTTTACCAATATCGTTGCAACAATTGAAGCCAAAGAGATTGAAGCGGGTAACTGTGAAGAACTTTTAAAAGAGCTCAATATGATGCGTCAAATGGGAATGGAAGCTGACGTTTAGTTATGAAACTGCTCTTAATGGAAGACGATGCTGTGTTATCGGACATTTTATTGGATTTCTTAAGAGAGTTTTATGATGTTGATTATGCATTCAACAGCAATGAGGCGGTAGAACTACTTGAAGGTAATTGCTATGATCTTTTTATTTTTGACATTAATGTCCCTGGAAAAACAGGCTTACAACTTTTAAAAGAGTTACGTGGTTTTAACAATACGACCCCTGCCATCATTATTACCGCCTATAGCGATATTGAACACCTTCAAAAAGCTTTTGATGCCGGAGCTCATGATTACATTAAAAAACCATTTAATCTTGAAGAGTTGCGTACCCGTATTGAGAATTCCAAACGTATTTTCAATATAGAGCTCTCACAAACGATTCAAATCAGTGACACTGTTACTTATGATGAGCAAAAGCATCAGCTTACCAATGAGAACAAAATTTATACTCTAACTGCCAAAGAGTCTGAAATTTTAAAATACTTCATAACACACCCGTCACGTACCATTAGTAATGACGAACTCACGCAAAACCTCTGGGAGTATGACAATATGCCTTCTAATGCCACCATTCGTTCCCACATTCGAAAACTTCGTGAGATAGTAGGTAAAAAACATTTCTCTACCATCCGAGGTGTTGGGTACCGTTTTGAAAGAAGTTCACTGTGACAGTTCTTGAGAAACGCTCCTTTTACTCTTTTTTAGCTCTGTATTTAATCTCATCACTTCTCTTTTTAGCACTCGCTGCTTTTTGGTTTTATGTTGCTCAACGCAGCAGTGAAGAGAACTTGCTCTATTATAAAATGCGCCATCTTGCAGACACTGTTAATTCCAAGGTCATTGATGCTCACATGAATGCTACTGCATTTGAACTTACCAATATTGCACCCGAGTACTCCATAGCACTTTTTGACGCCTCTGAAACTTTACAATATGGCAGCCTTGAGAATATACATGTAAATTTCAAAGAGACATTTTATTTTGATGGAGACAGTTCGGTCTTAGTCTCTACCGGAGCAAATGAGCATTTGGGTATTCACTATGTTGTGGTTCAAAGTCGGCAATTCAAAATGACACTCTTAGAACTTCAGCAAAATATTTTTTGGATGAGCTTGACAGTTTTTGGCCTCATTGTACTGGTAGCAATCATTCTCTCAAAAATATTTATGCGCCCTATTCATAAAAAGATGCAAGAAATTGAAACCTTTGTCAAAAATACTGCTCATGAACTCAATACTCCTATTACCGCATTAATGATGAGTACCTCGCGAGCACAACAGAAAAAGAGTTATGATGAAAAAATCATACGCAACATCTCCATTAGCACCAAGCAGCTTCATGATATGTACCGTTCACTTACCTACCTTAGTTTTGAACACAAAGATGAAAAGGTAGAAGAAATTGATTTTAAAGAGGTTGTGCAACACTCTATTGAACATTTTAATGAACTGCTTGAAAGTAAAAAAATTACTACTACTTTTGAGGGAGAGTCCAGTGTAATGAAAATGGCACCAAGTAAAGCAGATATGCTCATTAACAATCTACTTGGCAATGCCATTAAATATTCACCGCCTCATACCAATATCTCAATGACACTCTCAGTGCGTAGGTTTACTATTTCTGATAAAGGCATCGGTATTTCCAAAGAAAAGCTCAAAACAATTTTTTTACGTTTTAGACGTGCCAATGAGTATGCAGGAGGTTTTGGCGTAGGACTTAGTATTGTTAAAAGTATCTGCAATGAGTATGGTATTAATATAGATGTCATCTCAAAAGAGAGTGAAGGAACAGAATTTATGTTGAGGTTTTCTTAGGTTAAAAACATTCGCTTACTAAGCCTAATATTACCTCTTTTTTTAATACTTACCCTATTATATGCATTTAACGACACACTGAACTATTTACAGTTTCTCTCTCTATCAAATTTAAATTTTTTATATATCAGTCGATTTATGAACATGAAAGATTGGGGAAAAGCTAAACATGTTGCAAAATCAAAAAACTTTAAACCATTTAACAACCGTTCTGAATACATCTGCAAGTGCTATTGTCGCAATCGACAACAAATTAAAAGTCTTAACTTTCAACAAAGCTGCCCAAGAGATGTTTGGCTATACTTTAGAAGAGATGCAAACATCTAATAATCTTCACAATATCATTCCTGAACAATTTATAAGCCAACATGACAAGGCATTGGGAAGTTTTATAAAGACTGAGAAATCTTCCGGTTTGATAAAGAGTAGTGTTGAGGTTAAAGCTAAACATAGAAACGGAACTATCTTTCCTATTAAAATCTTAATTGACTATACAGGTACAAAAGAGAACCTTATTATCGTTGCCAATATTGTAGATATTACAAAAGAGAAAGAGCAAGAGAAATTTTTACGAGAGAGGTCTCGTCTTGCTGCTATGGGTGAGATGACTAGTATGATCGCCCATCAGTGGAGACAACCGTTAACCGGCATGGGAATGGCTATAAATAATTTGCTTTTAGATATAGACCTTCACGATCTTGATGAAGATAGGTTTAAAGAAAACTTAGAACTTGTTAGTAAACAGATTAGTTATTTGTCGCACACTATCGATGATTTTAAAAATTTCTTCAAACCAAATAAGAAATCAGAGATCGTGAATATCAATGAGCTTATAGATAGATCATGCAGTGTTATAAGCACCTCTTTGGAAAATCACAACATAAAAATAGAACGAAATTATAAAAAGTTAGTAACAATCTCAACAAAGAAAAATGATCTTATGCAGATTATCTTAAATTTAATCAAAAACTCTATGGATGCTTATATTGAGAAAAATGCGAAAGAGCGCATTCTCTATATCTGTACAAATAGCAACGAAAAAGAGATTACAATCACTATAAAAGATAGAGCCGGTGGTATCTCGCCTGAAGTTATTGATAAGATATTTAATCCATATTTTAGTACAAAAGATAAGAAAAATGGTACTGGACTTGGGCTTTATATGTCTAAAATGATTATTGAAGATCATCTTGGAGGTACTCTTTTTGTAAATTCAAAAGAAGATACAACTACTTTTACCTTAACTATACCTCGTCAAGGAGAGTCATAAATGGATATAAATATTGTTAAATTAAAAAAATATGCTTCAGAGTGTTCAGTTTTATATGTAGAAGATGATGAGTTAATTCGTACACAAACTGCAAGTTTTCTAAATCGTTTTTTCCCAGATGTCGTTTTGGCAGAAGATGGATCTATCGGGCTTTCAAAGTATAAACAGCGTAAATTTGATGTAGTAATCACAGATATAAACATGCCAAAAATGAATGGTATAGAGATGATAGAGGCTATAAAAGAGATAAATTATGAGCAGATTATATTGGTAACATCAGCTCACAATAATAGTGAGTATCTAATGAAACTCATAAACTTACATGTTATGCAATTTATCTTAAAACCATTTGATAATAAACATTTTCTCTATATTTTATATAAAATTGTTGAAGGTCTAAGCCTAGAAAAAGAGAGTACAAAACATCAAAATAAAATAACCTTACTCTCAAAAAATGCACAAATTATTGTTGATGAAATCAACGTTGGAATTGTTACAATCAAAGAAAATAGAGTTGACATGGTCAATAGAGCCTTTTTAGAAATTGGTGGATTTGACTCACTAGAGACGCTAAACCTTGAGATGCCTGAAATCGGAGTACTTTTTGCCCAATCATCCCACTCTATAAATGCAACAACAAATAGTGAATTTATAAAACAATTACAGAGCCTTAGTGATGATGAGAAAAAAGTAAGCATTATAAGAGATAAAAAAACATATGAGTATCAGATAAGTTCGACAAAACTAGAAGATAAAGATAGCTATATACTCACATTTAGTGATATCACGGCT